>PHAV01000016.1:0-66169 GCA_002841765.1 Deltaproteobacteria bacterium HGW-Deltaproteobacteria-4
GCAGTCGAGCACGTCTTTCGGTATGGCCATCGGTTCCTCCAGTGGTTACGGGTTGTAACCGACGATGACCATTTACACAAAGTTTTTTACACCCTCGTTCTTGACTCGAGGCCCGTTCCAGCCAACGTAAAAACGCCGCCGACCAGCATCTAAAGCTGATCAAGGCGGCGTTATCTCGACTGCGTTCCGGTTTTGATACATTTGATCCCTACCTCATCAAAATGCCATTCAATCCATTAAAAAGATTCAAACTTGTACCGCAAAAAAAACAATTATGAAAGACAAAATCTCCCCTCTCACAACCTCACAGTAGGGGCACCCCCCTGTGGGTGCCCGGGTTCATGACACAAATCCGGGCGTCCTGTAAACGAATCGACCGTCGGTGATGCAGCTCGGGATTATAGACCATCGCCCCCTCCCCGTCCCGTCATCTTCTCGTACAACCCCCAGGGATTTCTCCGTTTGATCCAGACCGGAATAACGAGGATAAGGATGACAAATGCGAGGCCGAGGAAGATCTGAAGGAAGATATTTCCGGAAAAGAAACTCATGCCGTAGTAGTTGAGGATGATGGTGCCGGGGGTCATTCCCGCCAGGGTGCTCAGGGCAAAGGCTTGCAGCGACATGCGCGTCAGGCCGGCGCCGTAACTGACGAGGGCAAAGGAGAAGATCGGTTCGAGGCGGGCGAAAAGGACCGCAAAGATCAGATGGCGGTCGGCGATACGGTCGCAGAAGGTGATCTCGCGATGCAGGACACGGGTGATTGCATCGCGGCCAAGGGAGCGGGCCAGAAGGAAACAGACGATTGCGCCGAGCTCACTGCCGATCAGGGAGTAGATCGTCCCCCAGAAAGGGCCAAAGAGGGCACCGCCGGCGATGTCGAGAGGGGCGTTGGGGACGACGGAGACCATGATCGCAACGACACGCAGCAGGATAAAGGCCAGGGGCGCCCACCACCCTGTTCCTTGCAACAACTTCGCAATCCAGTCGGGATCAAAGAGTTCCGGCGGCATCGCCCACCAGACCAGAAGGCCGAGGGCGATGAGAATGAGGATAAGGATTGTCGCCTTGATCCAGGGGAGAAAGTTGTTTGGGGAATGTGCCATCTAGCGACCCGGCTCCAGAAAAAAACAATAAAATTTCGCTCTCCCCCTTGCAAAAGCCTCTGACTCTGACTATATTTAGCACTCAAATACCAAGAGTGCCAACGGAGGTTTTTCAGCATGGAATTAGCGCAACTTTCCTTGATGCCCGACACCCTGGATCGTTACATGAGTGAGATCAATCGACTTCCGCTGCTGTCGCGGGAGGAGGAGACCACTCTGGCACGACGCTGGCGCGATCATCAGGACATTGACGCCGCCCACCAGCTCACCTGCGCCCATCTGCGTTTTGTCGTCAAAATCGCCAACGAATACCGCTCGTACGGCATGCGCCTGCTTGACCTGATTCAGGAAGGGAATATCGGCCTGATGCTGGCGGTGAAAAAATTCGATCCGGAGCGCGGCATTCGCCTCATTACCTACGCGGTCTGGTGGATTCGCGCTTACATCCAGAACTTTATCATCCATTCCTGGTCACTGGTCAAGATCGGCACCACCCAGGCGCAGAAAAAACTCTTCTTCAAACTCTCCCAGGCCCGCGAAGCGATCCGTAACCTCACCGGCGACGCCGATGCCGAAGAGATCGGCCGCGCCTTGGAGTTACGCGGCAGCGCCGTCGAAGAGATGAGTGGCCGCATGTCGGGCCGCGACAGCTCCCTCGACCTCGCCCGTTTCGAAGGGGCGGAAGAGACCTTTCTTGATCATCTTCCGGATGAGCGGGAAAATCAGGAAGAAGCGCTGATGCGTCGTCAGGAAGAGACCCGCCGGGAAAAAACCATCGCTGCCGCCCTCTCGGCCCTCAATGAACGGGAGCGGCACATCGTCCATGAACGCTTCCTCGCCGAAGTGCCGCGCACCTTGCAGGATGTTGCCGATGAATATGGTATCACTCGCGAGCGGGTCCGCCAGCTCGAAAAGAACGCCATGGAGAAATTGCGCAAACTGCTGGCGCCGGCCTGAGAGAATAAAGCTAACAAGACATTTGCACACGGATCTGACGGATATAACGGATCAAGACAGATAAAGCGTGAACCATTCAATTGTTTAAAATCCTTTTCAATCCGTCCAATCAGATTTTATCCGTGTGCTCAATGCTCCAAAAAGGAACGATGGTCCCCTGACCTTCGTTCCTTTTTATTTTTCCTCTGTCGCCTGCCAGCGCCGCAATGTCGGAATCTCTCCCGCACACGCCACTGTCCCGACATAACCCGGTGCAATCCAGAATGATTGCAACCGCCAATCCCCCGCCTCTTGCTCTGCTGAGACAGAAAACCCCCTGCCCTGCCCTTTGAGGAGCGCTTCCTTGCGCGTCCAGAGCCGATAGAATCGTCGCCGGCGCTGTGCCGTCGGGGCGGCCAGGAGGAGTTCATTTTCGGCTGAGGTAAAGAACCGCGCGGCCAACGCTGCATAATCGAGGGCGGGATCGATCCTTTCGAGATCGACGCCGACCGCCGCATCGGCACGAAGCGCAAGGACCGCCCAGGCGCCGGAGTGGGACAGGTTGAATTGCAGGGCGTTGCTTGTCAGCGCCGGCTTGCCGTGCATGCCGCAGGTGAACTCTATAGCAACCGGATCCGAATGCAGATAAGAAGCGAGAATCTGGCGCAGACGGCCGCGGCCGACGATGAAATCCTGTGCTTTGCGGCGATCGAGCAGGCGTTTGGCGCGTTGCCATTCGTCGGCGCAAAGGAGGGTGTGGAGGAGGGAGATTTCTTCAGATGAAATCGTGAGGGGAATGCGCCAGAGGTGAACCTCCCCCGGCGGCAAAGAGCGCGTAACGGGCGGCGCAGGCCAGAGGGTCATCGCGCCAGCCACGCTTGCAGTCTCTCCATCCCGGCATCGAGGGAGACCAGGGGTTGATAACCGAAATCGCGGCGGGCGGCACTGATGTCGAACCAGTGGGAGGTGGAGAGTTCACGGGCGACAAAGCGGGTCATGCGCGGCTCGCCCGTGATCCGCAGCGCCGCGTAACTCTTCTCCAGCGTCCAGCCGATGGCGTAGGCAAGGCGCGGGGAGATGGTGCGGGTCACCGGCGGCAGACCGCCGGCAGCGAGGATGCGATTGACCATTTCCCAAAGGGGGATCGGTTCTCCCTGCGACAGGAAGTAAGCACGACCGGCGACTTGCGAACCGATCGCCAGAGCATCGGCGGCAAGGAGATGGGCCGCAGCGGCATTGTCGATATAGATGGTATCGACCAGACAGGGGCGCGTGCCGATGCGGCGCAGCGCCCCCTGGCGGCCGCGGGCAAGGATGCGCGGCACGAGGTGGTTATCCTCCGGCCCCCAGATCAGATGCGGGCGCAGGGCGACGGTCGCCAGTTCGGGACCGTTGCTGCGCAGGACGAGAATCTCCGCGGCGGCTTTGGTCTGCGGATAAGGGGCATGAAAGTGGCGCGGATAAGGGACCGACTCATCGACCCCTTCCATGTCATGGCCGTCAAAGATGACACTCGGTGAACTGGTATAAACGAGGCGGCGGACGCCGTGACGCCGGCAGGCGTCAATGACATTTTGCGTGCCGACGACGTTGGCCTGATAAAAGTCGGCATAGGGTCCCCAGATCCCGGCCTTGGCGGCGACGTGATAAACGATGTCGCAGCCGGCCACCGCCGCATCGACCGCCACCGGGTCGTGGAGCTCGCCGCAGCAATGTTCGACGCCGAGAGCGGCCAGCTCCGGATGGGGGGTGCGCGAAAAGGAGCGGACAACATCGCCGCGGGCGCGCAGCAAGCGGACAATCGCTTTGCCGAGAAAGCCGCCGCCGCCGGTGACCAGCGCCTTTACCATTGGGCGATTCATGAATCGCCCCTACATTCTTTTTCCGCCCAAATCGCCAGCTTTTCGCGAAAAATCTTGGCATTATGGCGGATATCGACGGGGAAGGCGGGATGAAAGAGGATGGTTGCGATCGACCGGGTCTGGCTATGCTGTTGACCGAGAACGCGGAGTTCGGCAGCAATCGCCCCCTGCTGCGCCGGATCGATCCCTTTTTCCAGTTCGACACAAAGGACCGGACGCTGACTGCCGATGGGGCCGGTGCCGACCAGGGCGGTGCGGTAGACTGCCGGGTGGGTGTTGAAGATCCCTTCACAGGGGATGGTGAAGAGGGGACCGTTTTCGGTGACAACCCGGTGCGACTTGCGACCGCAGAACCAGATTCGCCCGCTTTCGTCGCGATAACCGAGATCGCCCATGCGGTGATAGAAGCCGCCGGCCGGATCAGCGATCTTGGCCAGCGCCGTCGAAGTCGGGCGATTATGATAGCCCCGCGTCACCTGCGCCCCCTTGACGGCAATCTCGCCGATGGCACCGGGGACCACTTTCAGCGCATCATCCCAGCAAGGAATCGGCTGGTCACTGATGGTAATGATCTCCAGCTCGATCCCCGCCACCGGTCGGCCAACACAAACTCCCCGCCCCTGTTCGGTGAGAGCGCGGGTCTCGCCAAGGATCTCGGCACTGCCGATGGAGCAGACCGGCAACGCTTCGGTGGCGCCGTAAGGGGTGAAGATCTGCGCCGGGGCGTCGAGCATGGTTGCAAAGCGTTCCAATACCGTTGCCGGCACCGGCGCGCCGGCGGAGATGACCCGCTGCAAACTCGGCAGCTTGATCCCGTGTTCACGGCCGTAAAGGCTGACGCGATTGATCAGGGCCGGCGAGCCGAACATGCTGGTGATCTGGAAGGTCTGAATGGCGGTGATGATCTTGCGCGGATCGACGAGGGCCGGCCGGGTGAAGTCCATCTCCGGCAGGACCGAGGTCATCCCCAGAGCCGGGGCAAAGAGGGCAAAGAGGGGGAAGGTCGGCAGATCGATTTCGCCGGGCTGAATATTGTAAAGGTCGCGCAGCGCCGCGACCTGGGCGCTGAAGTTGCCGTGACTGTAGATGGCCCCCTTGGGGACGCCGGTGCTGCCGCTGGTAAAGAGGATCGCCGCGGTTTCGTCGACGGCGGTGGCGGCCATGGTATAAGGGCTTGGAGTCGGGATGGTCGCAAGGGCCCTGGAAAGGGCTGTCCCCCCCCAAAAACGGAGCGAGCCGACGGTAAGGAGGATCTTGAGCGTCGGCTTCCCCCAGCCAAGGAGACAGCGGGCGAGGTGGGCCTTGGGGATGCCGACAAAGGCGGTCGGCTCGGCCTCGGCGATACAGACCTTGAGATTCTTGATCCCCATCCCCGGATCGATAAGGATCGGAATCGCTCCGACCTTGAAGAGGGCAAAGGTCAGGGCAAAGAATTCCTCGCTCGGCGGAACCATAAGGACGGTGCGGACGCCGCGAACGATGCCAAGGGATTCGAGAGCGTGGGCGATGCGATCACTTTCCTGATCGAGTTGGGAATAGCTGGTGCGGGTGTAGCGGACCGAGCCGTCGGAATTGCGGCCGACCGGGCAATAGATCGCCGCGGTCTCAGGCTGGAGCCGGGCCATCTCCGGCAGGTGGGCGGCGATGTTGGTGAAAGAGCTCACCATCCTCTTATTCGGGGCTGGACAGGGGGTGGTGACTCAGGAACTTCTGGATCAACGGGATAACCTCTTCCTGGGCGTCTTCAAGGATGTAATGGCCGCAATCGGGGTAGGAATGGACCTCGGCATCCGGGAAGCGCCGCTGCCACTCGTCGCGGAAGTGGTGATCAAAGACAAAGTCGCGCTCCCCCCAGCAGATCAGCATCGGCAGCGTTGCAAAACGGTGCAGCCCGTCCGCCACTTCCTGAATCAGCGCATAACCGGGGTCTTCCGGCTTGAGGGGGATATCCTGGACAAAGCGGAGCGTGGCGATACGATGGTGCCAGGTGTCGTAAGGGCTGCAATAAGCATCGCGCAGCTCTTTGCTCAGCGGGTGACGTTTGCAGCCGACGCGGGCGGCGAGGCGGGCAAAAGCATTGAGCCCCTGCACGAGGAAGACGCCGAACTGGGTGTCGCGGCAAATCTGCAGAGCGAGGGGAAATTTCTTGGCCGCGGGGAGTGGAAAGGCACTTGTGTTAAGAATGACCAGCCGGGCGATGCGCTCGGGGTGGCGCGAGGCATAAGCCATACCGATCATCCCCCCCCAATCGTGAACAACCAGGGTGATCTTCTCGCGCAGGCCAAGAGCTTCGAGGAGGGCTTCGAGATCATCGACGCGCTGCTTGAGAGTGAAGGAATAGCCGGAATCGACCGGTTTATCGGAAAGGCCGCAGCCGATGTGATCAGGGACGATCACCCGATACTGGTCGCGCAGAGCAAGGACAAGGTTGCGGTAGTAAAAGGACCAGGTCGGGTTGCCGTGAACCATGACCACGGTTTCGCCCTGACCTTCATCGAGGTAGTGGTACTTCAAACCACCCAGGTCGTGATAATGGGCCGTAAAGGGATAAAGCGATTTCTTTACCATTGGATCCCCAGCATCAGACAGTTGAGACCGCTGCCGATGCCAAGAAAGCCGACAATATCGCCAGGAAGGAGGACGTCGCGCTCCTTGGCGAGAGCCGCGGTCACCGGCAGGGAGACCGTCCCCATGTTGCCGAGGAATTCGTAGGTGGTGAAGTCCTTCTCCAGCGGTACGCCGATCGTCTGCAAAATCAGCTTCTGGTGGGCATTGCCAACCTGATGGCAGATAACCTTATCGATCTGCTCAGTGCTCAGATCGAGCTCCTTGAGCAGTGCATCCCAGGTGCGTTTGCCGAGTTCGACGCCATGCTTCATCACCGCCACCGCATCGGTCTGCATGTAGGGGACGTGGTTCTCGACGGAGTTGGATTTGATCCCCCAGCGGCAGAGTTTATGGTGCTGCGGCTCGGCGAGATTGACGCCGCCGAGGAGCTTGGGACGCCGGGCCGGGGTAAAGGAGCCATCAGTGAGGAGGACCGCCGCCGCCCCGGAACCACCGGTAAAGGTGGCCAGCGAGGTGGTAAAGAGCTCCATGCTCGGATTATCGTTCATCTTCTTGATCATGACTTCATTGATTTCGCGGGAACTCTCGCAAGCCACAACCAATCCGGCGCGAATCTGACCGAGTTCGATGCGATTGGCAATATCAAGGACGCCGTTGAGAATCCCGAGACAGGCATTGGAGATGTCGTAAATAGCGGCACCGCCGTGGACACCAAGGGCAGCCGCTACCGGACAAGCGGTGGCCGGCTCGAAGTTCTCGCGACAGACGCCGGCATAAACGACGGCGCCGATATCCTGCGGGGTGATATTCCGCCCTTGCAGAGCTTTGCGGGCAGCGGCGATCGCCCCCAAAGAGACCGGGGTATTCGGCTTCCACCAGCGCCGCTCGCGAATGCCGGTCAGGGTTTCGAGTTGCCCCGGCGCAATGTGCAGCGCTTCATACATCGGCTTAAGGCGCTGTTCCAGCTCCGTCGACGTCACAACGATCGGCGCCAATTCATAACCGACTGATTCTATGTAAACTCGTGAATATCTCATGAACCACCATTGAGGGGTAAATTGTTTTGGCTGTTATACCTGTTGCGGCGCCGGCAATCAAGAATTACCGCGAGGAGAAAAGAACTTTTGCAGCTGCCGGCTCAACGGCCAAAGAGAAAACGCATCGCCTGTTCCACGACCACCACCTGCTGTCCGGCAAAGATCACCAAGAGAAAATTCACCATCGGCGCGATCACCGCTTTCCATAAACCGGTAAAATAGATCAGGACAATGACCAGCAAAAAGCCGAACGGTTCAATCCGCGACAAGGTATAGGCCTGGCGGGGCGGAAGGAGTCCCATCAGAACCCGTCCGCCATCCAGCGGGGGTATCGGCAGCAGATTAAAGAGGGCAAGGAGGAGATTGACATACAGGCCAAATCCGAGCATCAGCGAAATCGCTTCGAGGGAACGGGATTGCAGCGACAGCATCCCGAGAAGATGCAGCCCCAGAGCGCAGAGCGTCGCCAACAGGAGGTTGGCGATTGGACCGCCGAGCGCCACCAGAATCATGTCGCGGCGGGGGTTGCGCAGATTACTGAAGGTCACCGGTACCGGCTTGGCCCAGCCAAAACCGAAGATCAGCAGGGTGATCGTTCCGACGAGATCAAGATGTTTCACCGGATTGATCGTCAAGCGCCCGAGCAGCCGTGCCGTCGGATCGCCAAAGTGGTCGGCAACCAGCCCGTGCGCCACCTCATGGGCAGTGATCGCGAGCAAAGCCGGGACGAGCATGATCGAGAGTTTGGCAAAGAAGTCTTCCATAAGTTCCTTTAATCCTTTAGCGATAGATCTTCAAAATCAATTCAGGAGAACATTAAAGCACAGAAGTGAAGCGCTTTTTCACAAAAGATATTTCATCGCTGCGACTCTCCACCTCGGCATCGAGACGGGCAAAGCGCAGGGCATCCAGAATTTCCCGATAAATCGGGCCGGGAGCAAACCCGAGCTTGTGCAGATCGTCCCCACTCAGCTCGGGATGAACCGTGCGCAGATGAATGAGGTACTGCGAAATCCAGCGGCGGATTTCGTCGTCAGCGCGGGCACTGAGATACAGGAGGACGGTCGTCGAGCAGGTCGAAAACCAGTGATAGATTTCACTGGCCCGCGGCACGGGGGAGCGCTTCTTCTTTCGGGTCAAACGGGCCAAGAGTCCATGCGCCTCAGCGCGACCGGCAAGAAGGTCGTGACGCTGACTTTCCGGCATCTGCAGCCGCGTGGTCATCTCCTCCATCGCGGCATCATCAAGATGGGAGGTCAGACAAAGGAAGTAGAGCTGCCACGCCTCGATCTTTTCGCCGGTATACAAGAGTTGGAACCAGTTCAGCGTCTGTTCCGCCGCCACAAAGAGCTTGGCAATCTTTTCACTTAAAACCAGATCCTTTTGCACATAGGGCAGGAGACCGTAGTTCGCAAGCTGCCGGAGAATCGGCAGCGGCTCTTCCTCCTGCAAAATGGTGATGAGCTCGTTACGCAGCCGCACACCGCTGATCCTGGCGACAAAGCCGAGCCGGACCGCACTGCGCAGCAGGGATTCGGTGTGAGGACCGATGTGGAAGCCGAGACGCTGCGCAAAGCGGATGGCGCGAAAAACCCGGGTCGGGTCTTCGATAAAGCTGAGATTATGCAGAATCCGGATCACCCGGTTTTCGAGGTCAAGTTGTCCGCCAAAGAAATCGTACAACTCCCCGAAACGCCCTTGATTCAGGGCGATGGCAAGAGTATTGATGGTAAAGTCGCGGCGGTAAAGATCGAGTTTGAGGGAGGCCTCCTCGACACTGGGAAGCGCCCCCGGCTGCAGATAGTACTCCATCCGCGCCGAGGCCACGTCGATTTTGAAGTGGTCAGGACAGATAACCACCGCCGTGCCGAATTTGGCATGCGTTCGTACCCGCGCCGCTAAGGCCGCAGCCAAGGCCTCGGCAAAGACGATCCCCTCCCCTTCGACGACCAGATCGAGATCAAAATTCTTTTTGCGCAACAGAAGATCCCGGACAAAACCGCCGACGAGATAGACCGCCACCGACAAACGATCGGCGACGGCTGCGACGGCTTCCAATAGCTCGATGATTTTCGACGGCAGACGGTCGCGCAGCAACCGTTCGATCGGACGGCGCTTGAAGAGGGCGCCGCCATGCACCGCGGCCCCCTGCACCGGTAAAGCGCGCTGCCCGGAGACGAGGTGACGCAACAGGTCGGTGCGGGTGATGGCGCCGACCAGTCGCCCGCTCTCGACCACCGGCACAAAACGTTGATCGCGGCGGGTCATCAACTCTTTGAGTTCGACGACCGGGGTTTGTGGCGCCACCGCAAAGAAGTCCCGATTCATGAATTCATCGATGGCGGTCTTTTCAAGTCCATGCTGTGCGGCCTTGTCGACCGTCTGACGAGTGAGGACGCCGACGACTGCCCCCTCAGCCAGGACCGGAGCGGCATTGACGTTGTAACGAGTGAGAAAATCGCGCGCCGCCTGAATCGTCGTACCGCTTTCCACGGTTTTCACCGGGACGCTCATCAGATCCTCGGCCCGCCAGAGCGGAGTGACATGCCGGCTCAAGATCATCGGCAGCATCTCCAGAACCTGAATCAAGGTAAAGTTGCGAACCGTGGCCGAGGCGGCCTGGGCGTGCCCGCCGCCGCCGAATTCAGCGAGGATATCGTTCATCGGCACTTCGCTGCGCCGCGAACGCCCGACGAGAATCAGCCGGTCCCCCATCCGGATCACGAGAATAATCGCGTCCAGACTCTCCATATCCTTGATTTTATGGGCCAGGGTGGCGACATCGCCGACAAAATCCGGCGAACTGGCATGTGCAATACTGACGTCGATGCCGTTGATATTGAGAACCTGCCGGGACTGAATAAGCGCATGCAGGAGCTCAACCTGATCCGCTGTCATCTCTTGCACGAGATTTTCAGCAACGATGCCAAGCTCGGCACCATGGCGAAGGAGAAAAGCGGCGGCAAGATAATCGCGCTCGGTCGTCGAGGTAAACTGCAGGCTGCCGGTATCTTCATAAAGACCGAGCATCATGGCGGTCGCTTCACCCGGTGTCGGGACGATCCCCTGTTCCTGAAAGAGTTCAGAGAAGATCGTCACCGTCGCCCCGACCGGGGCGATCCGGGCGAGTACCGGGCTGAGTTCAGTCTCCTTGCCGGGGTGGTGATCAAAAATATGCAACTCTACCCCTCTCCGGCGAGCAACTTCGGCAAAGGGACCGATGCGCTCCAGTTGGCTAACATCGACGAGGATCAGGCGATCAATGGCCGCCAGATCGACCTCACGGATCTTGCTGAAGAGTGCGGCGCAATCGTCGTGCTGCGCAAGGTAAGCGCTGACTCCCTTCTCCTGTGCGCCGGGAAAGACCAGCAGCGCTTGGGGATAAAGGCGGCGTGCCGCGACCATCGCCCCGAGACAATCGAAATCCGCATTGACATGGGTCGTAATCAGATCCATTCACGCCGCCTTTTCATGATGGAGAAGAAAGATCTTGGTCGCAATACCAGCGCCGCCGGAATAACCGGTCAGGGCGCCGTTGGCGGCGATCACCCGATGACAGGGGAGGATGATCGGCAAGGGATTGCGGGCCATGATCCCGCCGACGGCTCTTGCGGCAGCGGGCTGACCGGCACGACGGGCAAGTTCTCCGTAAGTGATTGTTTCCCCATAAGGGACATCGCGCAAAATCGTATAGACCTGCGCCGTAAAACCCTGCCAGCGGGAAAAATCGATTGGGACCGTAAAGGTTTGCAAACTGCCGGAAAAATATTGCCTTAACTCTTGCCGCGCCAGCAGGAGGTGCGGATTGTCCGGTTCCTGATCAATGATCTCACCTTCATCCCACACAAGAGAATAAAGCCCCTGAGCGCCGGCTACCAGCCGTATCATTCCGATCGGAGTATCAAGGGCGCAGCATGGAGACATAAGTTTTCTTTCTGAAGAAAAATATATTTTCTTGACAACAAAAAAAGAAGGATTATTATTGATTAATTCATTGTATTGACAACGTAACTTACTGTTTAAATGATAAAATTCAAGATTAATTCAATTATTTTAACTTGACAGCGATCCATTCTAATGCTATATGCATACACAACATTGACGACATGTCTACTATTCGGAGGTAACGACCTTGGCTAATCACAAATCATCAGAAAAACGGATTCGGCAGACCGCCGTACGGACCGCCCGTAACACTCATATCCGTTCCACCATGCGGACCTATGTCAAACAAGTTCGTGAAGCTGTCGCTGAAGGGAACATTGACGGGGCAAAACTTGCTCTGGCAAAAGCGGTCCCCTGTATCGACAAAGCCGCGACTAAAGGGGTGATTCACAGCGCCACTGCCAGTCGCAAGATTTCACGCCTGAGCAAACTGGTCAACGATTTGACCTGATCGACAAATTATGCGTGTTGTTCCAGGGTCATTCGCAAGAATGGCCCTTTTTTTTATTCGCTGCACAGGGACAGAACCAGGCCTTCGAGCATTGCCGCCGGGTGGGCGCCCGCCGATTTAAGAGCGAGGTCGGTCGCCAGCAGACGCTCAAAGGCCTGTCGCATCTGCTCGCCAGTGAAATTACGCGACTGACGGATCAAACCATCAAGAAAATAAGGATTCACCCCCGCGACCTTGGCGATTTCGCCCTTGGAACGCTTCTGTGCCACCATCTCCCCGACTTTACATAAATTGCGCATATGCCGCGTCACCATATTAAGAACCAGGAGAGCGGCAAGTCCTTCGTCGAGGATGCGCCCTACCAGCGCCACCGCCTGGGCTGTCTGCCGCTCACCAATGGCATCATTCAGCGCAAAGACCGTCTCCTGCCGACTCCCCGTCACCACCGCTTCAACATCGGCGACATCGGCGAGTTTTTTCTCACCGAGGTAGAGAGCCAACTTGATCAGTTCAGTCTCGACTTCCTGAAGATTGGCACCGACACGACGACAAAAAAGGGTAAGGCCGGCATCGGTCAAAGTCAGATGATTTTGCCTGGCCAGATCACGAATTGCTGCCGGCAGCTGGTTGTCATACAACTTCTTAAACTCAACCAACTCGCCATGCTTCTTGAAATCGATGAAGAATTTTCTCCGGGCATCGATCTTTTCGCCGACAAAGATCAAGAGGGTCTCAGGCAAGGGATGTTGCAGATAGCTCTGCACACCTTCAAGCTCGGCGGCAACAATCTGGTGGGCGCCTTTGACAATCACAACCCGGCGCGCAAAGAAGACCGGATAAGTACGAACCGTATCAAGGAGTTTGGCGGCAGAAAATTCTTTGGGGTGGAAGATGGTGAGATTAAAATCCCGTGCGTCCAAAGGGATCGCTTTGTCGAGAAGGTGATGGAGGGTGCGTTCAAGGAGGAACTGCTCCTCCCCGTAAAGGAAGAGAAGCGGAGGGAAGTGCCCGTTCGCAATAACCCGCTCAAGCTCGGCGACAGTCATGCTCTTTACTTGCCTCCGCTCCAGAAGAGCGCATCTGTTACCTGAATATAAAGATCATTCGCCAATCGCTCGGCACTCTGCTGCAAGACCAGATCGGGATCGTTGCCGGTATAATCCTGGCTCGTCGCTAATGTCCCGCGCCAGACCATTTCGCGCGCGGCGCCAGGATGGCGCAGGGTCGAGCGTACGGCCAGATCCGCTTTGTAAGCACTGATGGTGTCAGCCTGACTGTAGGCAATCGGCGCGGTGTCATAAAGGGTGATCGCTCCACCGAGGACGAGATCGGCCTGAGCAGGATTTTCGACGATGGAGAAGAGGGGACTGCGGGCAAAACGTTCAATGATCTGCACGGTCAGGACATCGTTGGTAAAAGCGCGGTGCGTATCGTTGGCAAAGAGCTCGATATAAAGACGCGGACGTTCGGTCGCCGCAGATTGCCGGCCTTCGAGGTGATAGCCGCAAGCGCCGCAAACAAGGAGGAGCAGAATCGGGACCAGCAACTTGATCAGCAAACCCTGTCGCATCCGCTTAACCGATAACGATATTAACGAGGCGGTTCGGTACGACGATGACATTACGGATGGTTTGTCCGGCCAGCGCCCGTGCCACGTTGGCTTCAGCCAAAGCCTGCACCTTGACTTCGTCATCACCAAGATCAGCGGTCACGGTAATCCTGCCGCGCATCTTGCCGTTGACCTGCACAACAATGACCTTTTCGTCGTCGATGATCGCCTCGGCATCCCACACCGGCCAACCCGCCGCCTCCAGGCCCCCGGTATGGCCGAGATGACTCCACAACTCTTCGGTGACATGCGGCACAAAGGGAGCAAGCAGACGCACAACAGATTCCACCGCCTCACGCATGACCGCCGGGTGAGTGGTCTTGCCTTCAAAGGCGCTGATGCCATTGACCAGCTCCATGATGGCAGCGATAGCGGTATTGAAATGGAAGCGGCCGTCGATATCCTCGGTGACCTTGCGGATCGTCCGATGGGTCAGACGCCGCAGGTTGCGGGCGAGCCCGTCCTGTTCAAAACCGTCAGCGACTAGATGACGATGTTCAAAGACCAAACGCCAGACCCGGTTGAGAAAACGATAACAGCCGTCAACACTTTGATCATTCCACTCCAGATGCTTCTCCGGGGGGGCAGCAAAGAGGGAGAAGAGCCGGGCGGTATCGGCCCCGTACTGGGCAATCAGTTTATCCGGATCGACAACATTCTTCTTCGACTTGCTCATCTTTTCAGTGCGCCCTGCCAAAGCAGGAATTCCACACTTCGAACATTGTCCGTCGACGACCTCTTCCGGATAAAGCCAGCCATGGGTGGAGCAGGATTGTGTCTCCTTGCAGACCATCCCCTGCGTCAAAAGATTGGTGAAAGGTTCATCCGCCGCCAGAAAGCCGAGATCGCGCATGACCTTGCAGAAGAAACGGGCATAAAGAAGGTGCATGACCGCATGCTCGACGCCGCCGATATATTGATCGACCGGCATCCAGTAATCGACTTGCGCCTTATCGACCGGCGCATCCGTCGCCTGCGGAGAACAGTAGCGGGCAAAGTACCAGGAGCTCTCGACAAAGGTGTCGAAGGTATCGGTATCGCGCCGCGCTGCCCTGCCGCACCTGGGGCAGGCAACCTCGACAAATTTCGCTGACTTGGCCAGGGGGCTGCCGCCTTCGCCGGTAAAGGGGACATCGGTCGGCAGGATGACCGGGAGTTCCGACTCCGGAACCGGGACCATGCCGCAATCATCGCAGTAGATGATCGGGATCGGTGTTCCCCAGTAACGCTGGCGGGAAACCCCCCAGTCGCGCAGCCGATAATTGACCGTCTTCTTACCGATTTTGCGACGCTCCAGGGCATCAGCAATCGCTTCTTTCGCCGCATCATTGGCCAGGCCGTCAAAGTCACCGGAATTGACCAGATGGCCGGGACCGGTCCACGCCTCGGTCATTGTCTCCGGGTTAAGCAGCACCCCTTGTGGTTCAATGACCACTACCATCGGCAGATCAAACTTGCGGGCGAATTCAAAATCGCGTTGATCATGGGTCGGTACCGCCATGACCGCACCGGTGCCGTAATCCATCAGCACAAAGTTGCCGAGATAGATCGGCATCTTATGCGCGGTGACGGGATTAATGCAGTAAGAGCCGGTAAAGACCCCTTCCTTCTCGAAATCGTCACTGCTCCGTTTGATCTTGTCCTGAGCTTTTACTTTGGCGATGAAAGACTCAACTTCGGCAAGGCGCTCCGGCACTGTCAACTCCAGCGCCAGAGGATGCTCGGGAGCAAGGCTCATAAAGGTGGCGCCGAAGAGCGTATCCTGCCGGGTGGTAAAGACCCGGATCGACTGCGATTGGCCGGCGACGGGAAAATCGATTTCACAACCGGTGCTACGACCGATCCAGTTGCGCTGCATGGTCAAGACCGTCTCCGGCCAGCCCGGGAGATGGTTGGTCGCTTCGAGCAGCTCTTCGGCATAAGCGGTAATGCGGAAGAACCATTGCTCCAGCTCTTTTTGCTCAACCTTACTGTCACAGCGCCAGCAACCGTCATCTTCCACCTGCTCGTTGGCGAGAACGGTCTGGCAGGAAGGGCACCAGTTAACAAAGGAACTCTTTTTATAGGCGAGCCCTTTTTCGAACATCTGCAAAAAAATCAACTGCTCCCAACGGTAATAATCCGGGTCGCAGGTCGCCAGTTCCCGGCTCCAGTCATAGGAAAACCCCATGGACTTGAGTTGGGTGCGCATATTGGCAATATTTTCGAAGGTCCACTTTGCCGGGTGAATGTTATTCTGAATCGCCGCGTTCTCTGCCGGCATGCCGAAAGCGTCCCACCCCATCGGATGCAGGACATTGAAGCCGCGCAACCGCTTGAAGCGAGCCACGACATCGCCGATCGAATAGTTGCGAACATGCCCCATGTGGATGCGGCCTGAGGGGTAGGGAAACATTTCCAGGAGATAAAACTTGGGGAGAGATGAAGACATATCGGCAACAAACGTTGACTGCTCGTCCCAGAATTGCTGCCACTTCTTTTCGATATCCGCCGGGGTATAACGCTCCTGCATCTTCATTTCTCCACTCAACTTTGCTTAAAAGCCCCAGAAAACAGGAATACCGGCCAGGCCGGTATTCTCGCTAGACAATCAGGACAAAGAGAACAGGGTCAATTCATCCCTCGGTGCAATGACAGGCCCCATCATGTTACAGTACAAAATCCTGACTATTTGGCGCGGTAGGTAATCCGGCCACGGGTCAAATCGTAGGGAGAAAGTTCAACGGTGACCCGATCACCGGGAAGGATACGGATATAAAACTTGCGCATCTTTCCGGAAATATGCGCCAAAACAACATGACCGTTGTCGAGTTTGACGCGGAACATGGCATTAGGCAAGGGCTCAATGACCGAACCTTCTACTTCAATTGCTTCTTCTTTAGACAAACGTTCCTCCGTCAAACACAGGGTGTAGATCCAGACAAGGTTGAGTGTATAGCATGATTTTTCTGTAGATTCAACTTGTTTGCTTTACTTAGCACGTTTAGGCGGGCAGATTCAGCAAGCGCCTGGTCACATCGAGGATCTGGGTTGTCTGGATCGGTTTGGTAATATATGCGTTGGCTCCCAAAGCAATCGCCCGCTCTTTGTCTTCGCTGGCGCCCTCGGTGGTAATAATCACGATCGGCACCGCCGCATAGTTGGGGTCGCTTCGCACCAGACTGACCAACTTGAGGCCATCCATAATCGGCATATTGATGTCGGTGAGAATCATGTCAAATTTCGTCGCGGAGAGTTTTTTCAAACCGTCAACCCCATCCCCCGCCTCGACAATATTGAGTCCCCGGATCCGCTTCAATGCAAAGACGATCAATTGCCGCATGGTCGGAGAATCTTCTACGATCAACACATTATAGTTAGACATAGTCTTGCTCCTGGTTACGATTACTTGGTCAGAAGATCAATAAAACCCTGAATTGTCGAGAGCTTGCGTTCCGATTCCGAGTAAAGCTTGGACGAGAAGATAGCTGTCGCCGCATGCCCCGCCAGAAGCGTGAAGAGCTCATAATCAACCTCGGCAAATTTGGGCTTTTGCACCAAAAGTTTATAGATCACAATGACGCCGATCACGCGCTCTTTGATCTTCAGGGGGATAACGACAAGGGGGTGATAAAAATCCCGCTCATAGTTATCCATCTGATCGATAAAGTAATTTTCACCGGTCTTGGCCATCTGCCCGACCAGACCGTCACCGATGGCGATCGAAGGAACTTCGGAGATCTCCAACCCCTCGGTCATTACCGCCTGCAGTTTATTGGTCTTTTCATCGAGCAGCATGATGGCAAATTCTTCGGCGCCAATCAGATTGATGACAATTTCAGTAATGACCTGTAAGACTTCGCGAAAATCGAGGGTGGAATGCAACTGATAGGAAGCGATGTACAGATTTGCCAACATGTTGTTTTCGCTTTCGATTTCAACATAGCGATTGGCAAAGTTGGCATTCTCTTCTTCGACCTTCCGGGCGCGTCCGAGAATCTCTTCCTTTTGCTGTTCGAGTTCCTCGATCCGTTTTCGCATGCGGATGGTTTCCTCGTTATCAACATTACTGCTGCCGTTCTTTAACTGACCTTCAAGCTGAAGGAGAGAGAAACGCAGCCGCTCATTCTCCTTAAGCAGATCCTGGGTAAAATCCGCCCCTCTCTTAAAGACCTGCAGGAACTCTTCGGCGCGGCGACTTGCGCTCTTGTCATCGTCCTGTTCACTCATAAAGTGATCTCCTTCCTTATCGGTACAAGAAATTGGTTGCTATAAATTTAAAGACCGCTCTTGCGCATTATTTCTCCACAGACCAAGGCAAGAGGGACAACCGTATCGACACATCCAGTCGCAATCGCCTCCTTGGGCATACCAAAGACCACACTGCTCTCTTCCGATTCAGCAATCACGGTCCCCCCCGCCTTTTTTATCGCCATAACCCCTTGGTGGCCATCATTTCCCATCCCGGTGAGAACGACCGCAACAGTTTTGGCGGCAAAGGTTTCCGCGGCTGAGGTAAAGAGAATATCGACAGAAGGAACATACCGCTGCTCAGGGGAGGGATTGACCACTCTCATCCGGGTCTCCTGCCCACTTCGCTCAAAGACCAGATTCTTCCCGCCGGGAGCAATAAAGACCTTTCCCGGCAGGACCAGATCCCCATCGACGGCCTCAGAGATCGTCAGTGCCGAAAGTTTGTTCATCCGCTCGGCAAAGGCTCGGGTAAAACCCGGGGGCATGTGTTGGGCGATGGCAAACGCCACCGGCAGAGGCTCACGAATGGCGGAAAAGATCGTTTGCAACGCTGGCGGCCCCCCAGTCGAAGCGCCGATAACGACCATGGCTGTCGTTTGTTTGGTACTCGGAGATTGCCCGCCACTTTTATGGGTGGCGGCAGACAGCGGCACCACGCTCTCAACCTGGCGGTTCCGTTGCAGCACCTTACTCATATCGGTTCGACCACCTGAGAGGACCTTGCGTACCAAATCTTCTCGGATATTAAAGAGTTCGGGAGAGATTCGTGCCGAGGGTTTGGCGACAAAATCGACAGCACCGAAATCGAGGGCACGGAAAACATTTTCATCCTCGGAGCGCGCCGATATGACAATTACCGGGGTCGGACGTCCGGCCATAACGATACGCAGGAAGGTGAAGCCGTCCATTCGCGGCATTTCCAGATCCAATGTAATGAGATCGGGTTGTAAATCAAAGACTTTACGTAACCCTTCTTCACCATCACACGCATAACCGACGACCTCAATGCCGGGGACTGCTTCCAGCATCTTGATTATCGTCCGCCGGTTGAAGGCGGAATCATCAACGACGAGGACCCGGATTGCCGGAATCATAATCCCTCCGGGAACAAAGACACACCGACAGGAGGCCGCTGGTAGACCATGTCATGAGTGAAATGGCGCAAGGAGAATTGATTCGAAATATTCATGAGGGACTCGGAATGGCCGAGGAGTAAAAATCCGTCCGGGCGCAAACGTTGATAAAATGTATCGATAACCCGCTTTTTCCCTGTTGCGTCAAAATAGATAATGACATTACGACAAAAGACAACGTCCATCTTACCAAGAAGAGAAACTTTCGTTGTGTCAAAGAGGTTAAGATGACTAATTGTCACCAGATTCTTGACGCGGTCGACGATCTTGTATTTACCTTCATGTTCGACAAAAAAGCGCCTCAGGTAATCTTCGTCGGTCGTCCGGAAAGACGAGGTTCCGTACACCCCTTTACGTGCAAGATTTAAAACCCTTTGGCTGATATCGGTACCGATAATTTCAATATGCCACCCCTGAAAGGCCGGCATATCGAGGAGGAGCATCGCAAGGGTATATGGTTCTTCCCCGGAAGAACACCCCGCGCTCCAGATCCGCAGACGCCGCTCCCCTTCCTTCTCTTTTTGAGCCCGGATCTCCGGCAGTATTTCCCGGACAAAGGTTTTAAGCTGAAAATCTTCGCGGAAAAAATAGGTCTCGTTCGTAGTCAGGGTATTGACGACTTCAGTCAATTCGTTTTCGCGCTGGGGACTATAGCGAAGAAGATAATAATAATCTTTAAAGTTCTTAAGCTGGAGTTGCTGCAACCGCTTAGAAAGTCTTTTTTCGAGGAGATAGCGGTTCTCTTCGTGAAAGTACAGGCCACAGTGCTGATAGACAAGGTCACGCAGCAAACGGAACTCTTCATCCGGCAAGGGGATATCCGGAGCAAAGAAGAGCATCTAGTCGCTCTCCCCTGCACAGGGGAAGGAACTCAGTCCCTGGCGAAGAGCAATACAGACTATGTCTTCTTCTTCTACCTGCAAGCGCTGATGCAATAGGATCTGTCCCTCTGCTGTCCCCCCGTGACCGATCATCTCCGCCACCTTCTGCCGGACCAACCAGTGCCGGTGTCCCAACAACTTCTCCCCCCACTGTTCAATCCAGAAAGTTTCTGACGATGTTGATAATTCCTTCAACAGTACCAGAACGACATCGTCGTCAGCATGGTCAAGTTGAGCGGCAATCTCCTTCTGATCAAATGGTATGTCCTCCTTTATCAAAGTCTCCACTGCCGCTATCACCACCAGTCCAACCGGGTCACGTAGACCACTGCGGACGGCGGCCAAGGCCTCGACACCGCCGAAACACCCGAGCGCGCGGACAGCTGCAGCCCGAACCCAGGGATCCACGTCCTGCAATACTAACGTGAGCGGCTCGATCAAGGAGCGAACGGCACTCACAGCCAGGGCTTCAATGGCCTGGCGCCGAACATCACTCTCCTCATCTGTTAATGCCAAGGTCAGCGCCGGACAATGATGCGGGTTACGTCCATCGAGGTAGCAAATAGCCGAACGCCTGACCAGCGAGGATTCATCCTTCATCGCCAGCAACACTACGGCCTCTGACTCCGCCCCGCCAAGGCGGCCCAAGACTTGAAGGGCAGCCTGGCGAACCGGTGGCTCAACATGAGTAAAAACATTGCGCACCAGATCGATGACTGAAGCGTGAAACCTCCTCGCAATATCCACCAAACCATCAACCGCCGCCTGCCGGACATCATCTTCAGGAACTTCAAGATAACCCGCCAAAGTGGCAATATCCTCGATCCTTCCCAACTGTCCCAAGGCGCGGAGAAGAATGCTCCGCAGAAAATCGTCCGCCGCTTTCAGTTCAGAAACGAGCAGATCGACAGCACTTTCAACCCCCATTGCGCCAAAGAGATAAGCAAGATACGCTTTTTTCTTCTCGGATGCACCGGCCCAGCATTTGGTGAGATCGGCAATGACATCATGCCCCCTTGCGGCCAGGATGGTGACAACATCATCAGCAAGGCGGTCGTCGTCAAGATAAGACGCCAGAAGAACGGCACGCTCCTGATCACACTCCCTGCCAAGGATGACCAGAGCCGCTCTCTGCACTGGCAGTGACGAGCACGCAAGTAACGCAGCGACCCTTTCCAGGTCGGTTGCGGTCAACTGTCCGGTCAGAATCTTCTCGCCACAACGGGACACCAGGCTCTGTAATGCCAGAATCGCGGCCTCTCGGACATTGCGCATCGAATCATGTAATCCGGCCACCAAGGGAGAAACAGCTGTTTCGTCACCGATCCGGCCCAGAACATCAAAGAGAGGTTTTTTCAGTAATCTATTTTCACCCAGACCGACAAGACCCGCTACGGGAATCGCACTGCCAATCCGACCCAGAGCATCAAGGAGGCTGAACTGCACGAGAAGATCAGGCGTCGACAAGGAGTTGACCATAAACGGAACGGCACTGGCATCCCGAATCTTGCCGAGATTTTCCGCCGCGGCAGCACGAACGTTGGTCTCAACATCATTCTGCAGCAAATGCAACAGTAATGGCGTCGCCTGCCGATTGCCGATATCGCCCAAAATATCAAGAATGAATTTACGTACGTCAGGGTCGGCTGAATCGGCGGACCGGATCAAGATCGGCAGGACCGGACCTCCTAGTTTTACCAGGATTTCAGCCGCCGCATTCCGCAGACCAGCATTTTCTTCATCATAAAGAAGGACAAGGATGCGCTCAGCAGAGGTAACGGCACAAGGTAGGGACAGGAAGAGATTGATCGCCTCCTTGCGAATTCGCCAACTGTTATCACCCAGCGCCGCACAAACCAAATCGACGCGCTCTTCACCATCGTAGCGGTAAAGGCTTTGCAGCCCGCTTAAGCGAACCTCTTCGTCTGTCGACATAAGAGCAGATTGTATCAATTGGCAACGATTCACAACAAATGACTCCGTAAAGCTACAGATTACAAGCGATTTTCACGGCGAAAATGTTCGATTAATTCGTTAAATGCGTCATCGAGAATCGCGATACGACGGGGGACACTTTCTGGAATCCGTGTCAAAAAGTGTTGACGGCCTTCGGCTATCTCCGCAGCAAAGAGTTCAAAGAAATTCCCTGAGTGAATCCCTTCTTTCACCTTGGCCTCATCGTACAACGAGATGTCGGAGGCGATAATTCGTGCCAAGCGTTGCGCCTTCGCCAACTCGACAAGCTCCATGGGAGCAAGGAGACTCTCTGACTCTTCGGCATTTTGCAACCGGGTCTTAAGTTCATCTATCTCCAGGGGGGTCGGTACCTCCTCTTGAGCAATCGCCCCCCCCTTCACTTCGTGACAACTTCTTTCAATTAAGTTATTGATTTTCGTGATTAAATCAAGGGGAATATGGTGTTTTTCTATATAATCATCGGCCCCGTAAAGTGTGGTTGGCCGGCGCTTGTAAGCCATTTTGTTGTAAACCGAGCTTAAAAGCATGATCTTGACACCTTCAAGACCTGGACGTTTGCGGACCTTTTCAACCACTTCAAAAGCAAAGAGACCGGGAAGAGCCACATCAACAATGGCAACCTGTGGGGGATGGCGCTCCATAAATTCCAAGGCGGTTTCACCGTCATGACACGACTTCCACAAAAAATTATGATTGTCAAGAATGCTCCCGACGGTATCACAGAGAACCGGGTCGCTGTGAGCAATAAGGACTTGCGGGGGGGTCGTTGCCGGCCTGTTTTCGCTGCTACTCGCCCTGACCGGGACCTCTGCCATAAAAGATTCGTTGCAGTGACTGCAACGAATCTTTATCCGCTTCCCTGAATACCTGGCAGCATCGATACGAACACGTTTTCCGCAATGGTGACAACTGATAATCATGAAACCCTCGATGGCTTATGGCAGGGAAAGAGCAGAACGGTCATCAGCCATGCCAGATGGAGGAATGAAATCGATCATTCGCGACAAGGACAAAAAACGCTCCAGATCAAGGATCATTAAAAGATCGTCGGCACGGTGTGCGACTCCAAGGAAGATATCAGTCTCCTGCCCCTGAAAAAATTTCGGCGGGGGCTGTAATTCCTCCCGGACATAACTGCTAACCTCGACGACCTCATCGACAACCAGAGCAAAAAGACGGCGGAAGACCAGACAGATGACTATTCGTGTCAAGCGACCGTCAACAGTTGTTGCAACGCCAAAACGCTTACGTAAATCGATGACCGGAATCACCGCCCCCCGCAAATTGATGACCCCCTCAATAAAAGGCGGAGAATTAGGGACCGTGGTCACCTTGATCGGACGAATAATCTCTTTGATGCGCAGAATGTCGATGGCATAAAAAGCGGTGCCAACACGAAACGTGGCGAGTTTGACCTCGACACGAACCATCTTTCCATCCGTTTCCTGCGGAACATTCTCTCCCAAAGGGCCGATCATCGGTTTAAGAACCGCTGAATAGTTTCAATCACCATCGCTGACTTAAAGGGTTTAGTAATGTACCAATCCGCCTTGACCTCTTCCCCTTTCGCCATATCTTCCCGCCCCTTTTTTGCGGTGAGAAGAACGACGGGAATATGACTGGTCAAAGGATTTCCCTTGATCTGGCGACAGACTTCAAACCCATCGATTTCAGGTAACATAACATCAAGGAGGACCAGATCCGGTTTCTCCGTTTCAATGCATTCCAAGGCGTCTCTACCATTGCGCATACTACAAACCTGATAACCGCGGGAGGTCAGTAAAATGCTTTCCAACTTAAGCAGACTCTCCTCGTCTTCTACCACCATAATTTTTTGCTTTGCCATGGTAAGTTCCCTTTCTCCTCATAAACCATTCGAATCAATCGTTAAAACATTTGCTATATTCAGCAATATCAGTACTTTTCCCTGAACCCGCCCAACACCGTCGAGTAATGCCCTATCCTGGCCCGAAAAGATTGCCGGTGGCGGCTCGATCCCCTCTTCTTGAATAGAGGTCACTTGCGTAATCCGGTCGATCAAAAGGCCGGCAAGGAGATCGCCCTCCTGACAAACAATAATCCGTGAATTTTCGTCAACCGTCGCCACCCCCAATCCCAACCTTCTTTTGAGATCGATGATGGGAATAATATTGCCGCGCAAGGAGATGATCCCGAGAAGAAAGTCCGGCACCCGGGGGATGGCTGTAATCTCACGAGGCTTAAGAATTTCACGAATCATACTAATGTCAAGGGCATAATCTTCGCTCCCCAAAGAAAATGCCAGCCAACGTCGCGAAGCGACTTCAACCCTTGCCTCACCGATGGAGCTCTCGAGCAGAAGATCCTCCGCCTGCGGCACCCAGGAAAAGAGTTGATCGAGACGATCGTCGCCAACCGCAAGCAGCTCCCTCTCCCCACCCGGAGCCGCTGCCGAAGAATCCGCAACCGGAGCGGATGCCATCGCCTGAGGGGATAACGGTTGTATCACCAACGGGGACGGGGACAGCGACCCTGCTGCAGACGCGGCCTCCTTAGAAACAACCGCATCAGACAGGGGTTCCGACCCGGATGTTTTGTGCTCAGACATACCATCCCGGGCTTTCTTTCTGATTTCAGCAATATTCATCGATCATCCGCTCTTAGCGACAAGGTTAAGTTCACTGAGGATTGCGTCGAGAATCTTCGGGCCAATGTGTCGGGCTTCACGACCAAAACCCTCAAGCAACGCCAGGGAGGCAATGTGATTGATGCGTCGGGGCACACCGGAGGAAAACCGGTAAAGAAGTTCCACCGCTTCCGGTAAAAAAAGTCCCGGCGCCCCACCCGCCACCGCCAAACGAAAATCGAGATATTCACCGGTCTCGACCAGCGATAACGGTTTTAGAGCGTATTGCATGCCAATCCGTTGCCGCAAGGGTTCATAGGCGTGATGCGCAAGGCGTCGTCGTAACTCCGGTTGGCCCATAAGAACAACACTGAGAAGATTGCGGTCATCCAGCTGGAAATTGGTGAGGAGGCGAATTTCGTCAAAAGTTTCTTTGTAAGGGACGAGTTGAGCTTCATCAATCACCAGGACCGGACAGATTCCTTTTTCATAAGCAGCATAAAGCGCCCCGCCAATTTCTTCCAAAAGATCGGTCTTGAATCGCGACGGCTCGACTATATCAAGGCGAAGCGCCAAGGTTCGCAAAAATTCGATGGGCGTTAAGCGCGGATTGACCAGAAGAAGAACCTTGTAATCGTCGCCGAGTTCATCCATTAAGGCGCGGGAAAGGGTGGTCTTACCGCAACCGATATCCCCGGTCAGAAGGATCAGGTCCCGCTCTTCAACGGCATGGATCAAACGCGCCAATGCTTCCCGATGCGTCCCACTTAAAAAAAGAAAACGCGGATCAGGAGTCTTACTGAAGGGCCGGTCCTGCAAGCCGTAAAAAGCCTCATACATGCCGCGCCAGTTCTCCCCGCAACGCTTCATTCATCAAGCCGCCGACATCAAGAACCAGAATCGTTTTCTGATTGCCAAGATCGGCGGCGCCGGCAATCCCCCGCACAAAAGAAAGTGCCTTCCCCAGAGACTTAATGACGACATCCTGCTGGCCAATCAACTCATCGACCATGATACCGATCCTTTTTTCAGCCATGCCGGTGACGACAACGAAGGAGCGGGCACTCCCTTGCTTCTCCGCAGCGGGGAGGGCAAAGACTTCCGTTAGACGCAACAGAGGCAACGTTTTCTGCCGTAATTCCATCACCTCGCGGCGCTCGATGGTCCGGATCGCCGACGCATCGATCATCAACGTTTCCAGCACCGAATTGATGGGAATGGCGTAACTTCGGCCGCTGACCCGCACAATCAATGCCTTGATAATGGCCAGGGTAATCGGCAGGGTGATCGTCATCAAAGTGCCGCGACCGAACTCGCTGTCGATCTCAATCGCTCCGGAGAGAGCAGCAATGTTATTCTTGACGACATCCATGCCGACCCCGCGGCCCGAGAGATCGGTCACTTCATCCCGTGTTGAAAAACCGGGAAGAAAGACCAGATTGTAAATATCTTCCTGACTCAACTCTGCTTCAGGAGAGATCAACCCGCGTTCGATCGCCTTCTGCCGCACTCGACTGCTATCGATACCGCGACCATCATCACCGATTTCCAGGACGACATGATTCCCTTTTTGCGCCGCCCACAGCGTAATTGTCCCTTTTTCGGATTTTCCCGTAACGACACGTTCTTCCGGCGTTTCAATGCCGTGATCAACGGCATTACGAATAATATGCATGAGCGGATCGGAAAGATCTTCCACGATCAATTTGTCCAACTCCGTCTCCGCACCACGGACATCAAGAGTAATTTTCTTACCTTGTTCGTTGGAAGCACGCCGGATGATCCGCACCATCTTGTCAAAAATCTGCGAAATCGGCACCATCCGTACGTCCATGACCCCTTGTTGCAGCTCTTCGAGACGGCGCTCCAAGCCCCGCGTCGCTTTTTGCAACTCCGCGGTTAAATCATTCGGCACCTGCTGCTTTAATTGCACAGCGATGGTGGTAATTGCACTTTTGGACAGGACCAGTTCACCGACTATATTCATCAAATTATCGAGTTTATCGATGTCAACCCGCACGGTACGACTTAAGGAACGCAAGGAAGCGGCTCGCTCTTCCTCGTTGTTTTCCCCTTCTTTGTTCACGATCTCAACTTCGACAGGCCGTGAGGGGTGTGATTTAGCCGGGAGCCCCAAAGGAGCGACAACTTCGGCCGCAGAGTAAAGACAGACGATCTTTATGTCTTCGGATTGCAAAACCCCGGCAAGCTCTTCGCCCGTACTGCGCGTACCAAAAAGGAGCTGAAAACCGATATGTCCGGGAATGTCTCCAGCCGAGGGCAAAGTACTGAGTACCTCTCCGTACTGTTTGAGGTGGTCGGTCAGCGCCGCAAGCTCCACATCAAAGCTCATCAGGCTGAAATTGACTGCAACCCGCAGGATATTCTTGCCGTTCTTGATGCTTTCGTTAAGACGGTGCTCTTCGTACTCCGTCAGCACCCGAAGAATAGCAGGATCGATCCCTTCTGCAGGAATCAGCGGCGCAGACGGTTCATCACCACGGAGGAGGGCATCGATGCGCTGGATGAAAGGATTAATATCGAGGGTGAAATCTTCGGATTCGGCCTTGCCGTGGACCAGACGGGTCAACACCTCCAGCAAGGAGAAGAGGATCTCGACCAAATTTTCCGAAAGCGGCACTTTCCCCAGGCGTAAACTGTCGAGCAGATTTTCCATGTGATGGCACAACTCACACAGATCGTCAAAACCGAACATTCCGGAGATCCCTTTGAAGGAATGTGCACCGCGAAAGATGGTATTGAGGAGTCCCGGGTCAACTTCTCCTCCATTCTCGATGGCATCACCAAGGGTCACCAGGTCAAGATTAAGCTGTTCAAGAATTTCTTCTGATTCGGCGAGAAAATCCTTGATGGCGCGGGAAGAATTCGAATCGCTCAAGGTCTCTATTCTCCAAGATATTGACGGATCAGGGACTGAAGTTCTTCCGGGGCGAAGGGTTTGACCAGATAGGCGTTGGCACCAAGAGTCATTCCTTTTTCCCGATCGCGAGCACTACCTTCGGTGCTGATAATGAAGAGTGGGGTCGTTCGATAATTCGGGCTCTGACGGATAAAACTTACCAACTCAAGGCCGTTGATGTCGGGCATATTAATGTCCGTAATCACCAAATCTACCTTTTCGTGGGGTAATATCCTTAACGCTTCGAAACCGTTTCCGGCTTCAATGACTGTAAAGTCTCCGAGCGCTGCGATCGTCGAAGCGATCAGGTAGCGCATCGTGGGAGAATCTTCTGCTACCAGAATTTTCTTCTGCACGCCAGGTATCCTCCTTACTTAGACCAACATTTCCTTGCTGCGCAAACGGCGTTCGAGCAAGGCCTTTTCCATCGCCAACCCTGCCTGCGACAAAAAGATTTCCAAAGATTCCGTATCGCCGATGACTTTTTTTTGCGGGGCATTATCTCCGTAAAGAATAGCGACCACCTTCCCCTCGCTGATAATCGGCCCGACAAAAATCTCAGTCGCCACGCCACTACCAAGTTCTTCGACCAGATAACGATCCCATTCCCCCGTACCGGTAACCGTCTTAAGGGGGGTCCAGGATTGGAGTACCTGCTCAAAAACCGAGCCGGCATTGCGGGGAACGCGCATCCGCCGCACTCGCTCATCAGCAGAAATTCCTCCAAGCGCTTCCATTCCGAATTGACCGAGCCCGACAATTTCGTATTCTTTCACCAAAAATATCACGGCACGATTCATCAATTCACTGGCAAAACGCAACACCAGCAGAATAATCCCGCCCCCTAAAGCCGGATTATTCAGCTCTTGCAACATACCGCGCAGCAGATGCAATCCCGGCGTTTCCGGGCCTTTATCACCGCGCTGTGCAGGGCTATCTTCACCAAGTTCCAGACGCAGTTCAGCACCGAGATTAAAGGTCCCCGACTGATCTGCGCCTAAAGAATTCTTGGTGTCGGCGAAGGGGTTGAGAGGGAAAGATTCCTTGGCGGGGGGTGAAGCCGCGACAGGGGCAAAGATACTGGCAACATCAAGGAGCGGCTCATCTCCGACAATATCGAGGGATTCGCCACGGTGCCGCCGTTCGTCAAGGATCCGACTCCCCTCCATCGCCAACCACTGGGGGTTGATCCCCTGATCGAGCATAAATTGTAGTGGGTCGAAACTTGTGGCGGCTTCTTCATTGCTATCGCCAAGATCGAAAACAAACGTCCCCTCATTCCAGGTAAAAAAACTATAAACAATTTTTTCGATCTGTTCCTTGACGAGGGTATCGATAGTCTCCTTGGGTACGCCGTGTTTTTCAGTGATAATGGTGCCGAGACGCTGATCAGGGTAGACAGTACGCTGCAACTCCGCGGCCTGCTTGATGACGTCAATATCGACAATCCCGCGGCGCACCAGGAGGTCCCCGATATTTTCCCGAAAATCGGTGGAGACCGCCCGGTTGACCTGTCCATTTTTGAATATAATTCTCCCCTCGCGATTTGGACCGCGCAGAAGGAGTTCCCCCGACTTTCTGCTGAGACTGACAATTTGCAGGATATCGCCGAGGCCTAGATCTTCAAGATTTCCAACAAGGCTCATAGAGGACCGGACTCGGTTACGGCAGCAAGAAAGAGGTTGACGTTGATGTTGCGTAACGACTTATTATTAAAAAGAAAATAAAATATAGCCTACGCAGGAAGCTAAGTAAAGCATTTTCCCCGGCCTATTGCCGGGCGCGGAAACTCAGTCGCAATGGCACACCGCCAAAGTTAAAGGTTTCTCGAATTTGATTCAGCAGGTAACGCTCGTAGGAAAAATGTACTTCCTCGGCCGAGTTGGCGAAGATCACAAAATGCGGCGGACAGGTCCCGGTCTGGGTCATATAAAAAAGCTTCATCCGTCGGCCGCGCACGATAGGCGGCTGATGCAGACGAATAGCATCTTCGAGCATACGATTGAGCTCCGGAGTGGACGCGCGGCGACTGTACTGCTCGGCGACGACCTCCACCTCCTTCATGATCTTTGTCACCCGCTGCCCGGTCACCGCCGAAACAAAGACGATCGGCACTTGCGGCAGGAACTTGAAAGCGAGACGGAGCTTCTCGACAAACTTGCCCATGCTCGCATTATCTTTTTCGACCAAATCCCACTTGTTGACGACAAGAAGTATCGCTTTGCCCCGCTCGTAGGCATAACCGGCGACGGTGACATCCTGATCAGTCACCCCTTCCTGCGCATCGATCACTAAAAGGACAAGACTGGCCCGATCCATCGCTTTGAGGGCCTGAACGATACTGAATTTTTCCAGGTGCGCCGAGACCTTCCCCTTGCGACGAATTCCCGCCGTGTCGACGAGGAGATAGCGTTTTTTATTATAGGTAAAGGGCGTATCGATACTGTCGCGGGTCGTCCCGGCCAGCGGATTCGCCACCATCCGCTCCTCCCCCAGCAACTTGTTGATCAATGAAGATTTGCCGACATTCGGCCGGCCGATCACCGCCAGACAGGTCATATCTTCGATGTCTTCTGCCGTCGTGGAATGGGGCAGCTTGCTTAAGACCACATCGATGAGTTCACCCACGCCATGGCCGTGCTCCGCCGAGACCGGATAAAGTTCTTCTGCCGCCAGGGCAAAGAAGTCCACCATCTGCTCTTCCTGCCGACTGCCGTCGATCTTGTTGACCGCAAAGAGGATCTTTTTGTTCGAACGCCGCAGAATCCCGGCCACTTCACGGTCCGCCGGAGTCAACCCCTGCCGGCCATCAAGGAGGAAGATGATCAGGTCCGCTTCCTCGACCGCCAACTGCGATTGTTCACGCATCTGTACGAGGAGCCTCTCTTCACTGACCGGCTCAAAACCGCCGGTATCGATCATGGTAAAGGGCGCGCCGTAACGGGTGACCACCGCATAATTGCGGTCACGGGTCACACCGGGGAAGTCATCGACAATCGCTTTGCGTTGCCCGAGAATTTTATTAAAAAGGGTCGATTTCCCGACATTCGGGCGGCCGACGATAGCGACAATGGGGAGCATGATCAAACCTGTCTTTTGCTAATAAGTATTAACTGTGGTAGCCGAATTCGCGCAACATACGCTCCGAAGCTGTCCAATCTTTTTGTACCTTGACAAAGAGTTCGAGATAAACCCGGCAACCGAGGAATTTTTCAATATCACGCCGCGCTGACTGGCCAAGGGCGCGGATCATCGCCCCCTGCTTGCCGATAACGATCCCCTTGTGGCTGTCACGGGCGACATTAATCGCCGCCTTGATCACCACCAGATTGCGCTCTGGCTCTTCGCTAAACTCCTCCACGACCACCGCCACCATAAAGGGAATTTCATCGCGCATCTGCCGCAACAGCTGTTCACGCACCATCTCAGCGACGATAAAGCGTTCAGGCAGGTCGGTGACGGTATCTTCACTATAATATTGCGGACCTTCCGGCAAAGCATCCTGCAGCATCTTTACCAAAAGATCGACGCCGTCCCCCGTCGCTGCCGAGATCGGGACAAGGGAGGCAAAAGGATACTTCGTCGCATAAGATTGCATGATCGGCAAAAGGCGCTCACGACTGAGGGCATCGATCTTGTTGATCACCAGATAGACAGGGCGGCCACAGTTGCGCAGATGTGTAAAGATCTTCTCTTCGGTGGCGTTGTGCGGCGCATGATCCGTGGCATCGATCAGGTACAGAACCATATCGACTTCACCGCAAGAGCTCATCGCCTGTTCGACCATAAACTGGTTCAAGCGATCCTTGGCTTGATGGATCCCCGGGGTATCAAGAAAAAGGATCTGCCCATGATCAAAATGAGCTACACCGAGAATACGGTTCCGCGTCGTCTGGGGTTTGGGCGAAGTAATCGCAATCTTTTGCCCAAGAATACGGTTAAGCAACGTCGACTTGCCGACGTTCGGTCGACCGATGATCGCCACCACGCCGGAATGAAATTTTTCTTTTATTTCTGCCTGCATAGAAAGCTGTCCTTAATCTTTTTCTGAAAAGAGTGAATAGAATACGCCGGCACTCTCGATCGTCTCGCGGGAAAGAGTCTCCGAGCATTCATAGGTTAACGGGCCGTAACAATTATTTAATTCATTAAAATTACTGCGGTGCTGGCCAAAGACATCCGCGAGATCAGCCGGATGGAGGCGAAAAAAGCGATCGCCCCGCTCCGCCAGAAGGGAAATCCGCTCAAACCAGAGACGCGAACGAATCAACTGGCCAAAGGCGGGATGATAAGGGCCGGCAACAACCGCAGCGCCGCTGTCAAGGTTCTCATTCGCCATCAGGCCAAAGCGGATGACCGGAACATGAGCAGCATGCGCGCGCCGGAGCATCGCCGCACCCAGCTGCACTGCTGCAGACAACGAAAGAGGCGTGTACTCTCCGGATTCGTAAAGATTTTCAAGGGCTGTCCCGCGCAGGACAACAGTCGGATGGATCCGTAAAAAATCGGGTTGCAACGCCAGGGCCATCCGTAGCGAATGCAGCGCCTCTCCGGCATCCGCACCGGGGAGGCCGGGCATCAGATGGAGACCGACAGCGATTCCTTCCGCCCGCAGGAGGGGGAGAGCTTGTGCAGCAGCAGCGGCGCCATGACCGCGTCCTGCCCGACGCAGCACCTCGGGATCAAAAGATTGACAGCCCAACTCGACTGTCGCCACCCCGGCCGCGGCAAGTCGTTTGGCAATCGCCGGTGTGACGGCATCCGGGCGGGTTGAAATCCGCAGGGCCGCGATCCGCCCCGCAGCCAGCAACCCGGCACCGAGTTCCAGCCAGCATTCCTGTTCAATCTCCGTTAAAAGAGTAAAACTCCCGCCGTAAAATGCCAACTCACCATCCCCGTTTTGCGGCAACGAGACCCGTAAGCTCTCAAGGGTCGCGGCGGGATCAGGCTGGCAGACACAGGCGCTGGTCAAAACCTGGGCACAAAATATACAACGATGCGGACAACCGGCATGAGGGAGAAAGATCGGGTAAATTGATCTCCGGCTCATCTTTGCAGCATTTTGAGGGCGGCCCCTGCCGCTGCCTGTTCCGCTTCTTTTTTGCTCCGCCCTTGACCAACACCCAGCACTTGGCCGGGAGTACGAGCTTCGACGACGAAGGTCCGTTCATGTTCCGGCCCCTCGGTCTCAATTAAAACATATTCTGGCGGCGTTTGTTGCAACGATTGCAGATACTCCTGCAACTGTGATTTAAAATCACTGTTGCCTTGCTGCAGCGTCTTCTCAATCATTACCTGAGTAAAAAGGCGCAGAATCACCGGACGGACGGCAGCGATTCCTCCTTCCAGATAGATCGCACCAAGCAGAGCTTCAAAAGCGTCGGCCAGAATATTCTCTTTATCGCTTCCTCCGGCTTTAACTTCGCCTCGTCCCAACTTCAGAGCCGCGCCAAGATTGATCTGCCGCGCAAGTTGCGCCAGAGTGCCGGCATTGACCAGTTCAGAACGCAAGCGACTTAATTCACCTTCCGGGCGCTGGATATCCCCGATAAAGAGGGTTTCGGCAATGACCAGCCCAAGAATTGCATCACCAAGGAATTCCAGACGCTCATTATCTGCACATCTTGTCCGCTGTTCGTTGGCATAGGAGCGATGCGTCAGAGCTTCATCAAGTCGTGCTGTATCGGAAAAATGATATCCGATCAACGTCTGCAACTTTTCACGATTTTCGGCTATCATACGATCTCACCCTTTTAAACCTTTATGCATTTAACAGAAAGGCAGAGGAGAGTAAACACCTATTTGGCAAAATCAATCGTCCCGACAAGAGGATGATTGACACGATTTTATCTTTGCTGTAAACATATTGACCCGTTGCCAGCTTTTCAGGGCAACAGGGGAGGAATCCTCCCCGATATTTATATTGAAAGACAGTTCGCCGTTGTGGCTCAGGGGTAGAGCAGCTCACTCGTAATGAGCAGGTCGTCGGTTCAATTCCGACCAACGGCTCCAAAAAAGTAAAAAGGTTACAGGCGCCCGCCTGTAACCTTTTTACTTTTTTGGAGCCGTTCCGAAAAACACATCTACCCTTTGGGGACGACCACGATCTCGATCCGCCGGTTCAACTGACGACCATACTCCGTATTATTGTCGGCTACCGGTTTTCCTTCTCCGAGACCCAAAGTGGTCACCCGGCCGGCCGCAACCCCACGCGCTACCATCAGATTTCGAACCGCTGCCGCCCGCTGTTCAGAAAGCGTCTGATTCGCACTTTCCGAGCCGACGCTATCAGTGTGACCGATCACCGTGACATTGGTTTTATCAAATTCCTTGACCACGTCAGCAAAGCGATTCAAATCGTTTTGCGCCTCGCCTTGCAGCAGTGACGAACCGACTTTAAACTGATTATCAGAGCGAAACGAAATATTAAGATTGTTTCCGTCACGTTCAACATTTACCCCTTCGACCGACTTCAATGCTTCACGCATTTTGGCTTCCTGCTTATCCATATAATAACCGATTCCCGCCCCGGATCCGCCGCCGACCGCCGCTCCTATCCCCGCCCCGAGCAGAGTCCCCTTGGTGTCCCGGCCGGCAGCCTGACCAATCAACGCCCCGGCAGCTGCTCCCCCCGCCGTCCCGTATAATGCCCCCTTCTGGGTCTTGGACAGAGGCTCGGCACAAGCGGTCAACAGCACTAGACTACAAATCGCGATCGTCATGATCTTCATCATTTTTTCAGCTCCTTCTTCACGGTTCAGAGACAACTCCCGAGAAGTGAAACCCTCGGGAAACATTTTTGACTGTTCCTTTTTTAGCACAAAATACCAGTTTCGTGACAAAAAATGTTTGTATCAACCACACGGTCAAGTCCCTATACCTTCTTGCTCCTTGATCTTTCCCTTGATTCAAGTGTACTTGCTCCCTATAATAGGACGATTTACGGGATATGGGCGAACAATGGCAAAATTAATCACATGCGAAGGGATTGAAGGCAGCGGCAAGTCGACGCAGATTCTCCACTTGGCCGCCCATCTCCGCGGCCAGGGACGCGAGGTTGTTGTCACGCGCGAACCGGGGGGCTGCCCAATTGCTGACGCCATCCGCCGCATCCTTCTTGACCCATCCAACCAGCAACTCTGCGCCACGGCCGAACTCCTGCTTTACGCCGCCGCCCGCGCCCAGCACGTTGAAGAGGTCATTCGCCCGGCTCTGGCTAAAGACGCTATCGTCCTCTGTGACCGCTATATCGACGCCACCATCGCCTACCAAGGGTTCGGCCGCGGTCTTGATCTGACTCTGATCAAACAACTGAACCAGGTGGCAAGCTCGGGACTCCTTCCCGATCTGACCCTGCTCTTCGATCTTCCCGTCGCCATCGGTTTAGGGCGTGCCCTGGCCCGCAATGCCGTTGCTATGGAGAACGAAGGGCGCTTTGAAGCTGAATCCCTGGCTTTTCATCAGCGCGTGCGGGACGGTTATCTGCAGGGGGCAAGCCAGGAAGAACGTTTTACCATCATCGATGCGACGGGAATCCCTGAGCAGGTCACCGAACGGGTGACACGCAGCGTTGATGCCTTTCTCGGCGCGTCATGACCTACAGCGGCATCCTCGGCCATGAGCGGCAAAAAACGATCCTGAAACGGGCGCAGAGTTCGGGACGCCTGGCGCATGCCTATCTCTTTGAAGGGCCGGAAGGGGTCGGCAAACGCCTCGTCGCCCTCGCTTTGGCGCGCTCCCTTTTTTGTGCCACCCGTAACGGTTGCGGTGAGTGTCCGGCCTGCCGCAAGGTCGATCACCAGAACCATCCGGATCTGCATATTGTCGAAGCCGACGGTAATACCATCAAGATCGAACAGATCCGGGCACTGCAAAAGGAACTTTCTTTCCGGCCCCTCGAGGGAGAGCGCAAGATTTGTGTCATCGAGGCCGCCGAGAAGATGAATACTTCCTCAGGGAACGCCCTCTTAAAGACTTTGGAGGAACCGGCGGGTCACGCCCTCCTCATCCTTTTGACCTCCCGGCCGGATGCGGTGCTGCCGACCATCCGCTCCCGTTGTCAACGGCTCCCCTTTTCGCGCCTGCCGACGGCAACGATCCGGCGGGCGTTGACCGAGGCCGACGCCGGGAACGAAGCGCACGCGCATATTCTCGCCACCCTTTCCGACGGTTCTTTCCATAAAGCCCTGGGACGGGATCGCGACCTTTATCTGGAGCGACGCAAAGTCATTCTCAAAGCCGTGACGGCCCTCAGTCACGGCAGTTATCTCCCCCTCTTCGAACTGGCGGCGGAGCTTGCCGAAGAGAAGGAGCGGCTGAGTGAAATCCTCGACATCCTCCGCGCTTTTTATCGGGATCTTCTCCTCTGCCAGCACGGTTGGCCGGAAGAGGATCTGATCAATCGCGACCTCATCGAGAAGGTCCGGCGCATTGCCGCCCAGGAGAGCCCGCAAACACTGCTCCGCAAGATCGAAGCGATCAATGCCGCCTATTTTTACCTGGAGCGCAATGTCAACGGCCAATTGGTCTTTGAAGTTCTGTTGATGCGCTTGACTGCAACCCAGAGCCAACATTGAAAAGACGCTCCTTCTTTTCTGTGAATGACTCGATTCCCGGATAATAACTCAACATGCCAGATATTGAAGAGAATACCGATAGCGAGAAAAACACGACTGTGCCCGACGCCTCCCCTTCCTTCTTTACCGAGGAGGAAGAACCGGCGCCGGCAACGACCCGTTTGGTCAAAATCAAATTTCGTCCCGCCGGTCGCCATTATGACTTTGCCGCCGGAAGCATCCCCCTCACCAAAGGGGACCGGGTCGTCGTCGAGACCGATCGCGGCCGCGCCCTCGGTACGGTCGTCACTTTCCCGCGCAATGTGGCCGACCATGATCTTCCGGAAGGATTGAAGGGGGTACAACGCCTGGCCGGTGCTGACGACCTGGCGATGGCTGCCAACTTCAACGCCAAGGAAGAATTCTCTCTCCGTTTTTGCCGGGAACGCATCGCCGAACGGAAGTTGGCGATGAAACTGGTGCGCGCCGAATATCTCTTTGACGGCTCGAAGATTATCTTCTACTTCACCGCCGACGGGCGGATCGACTTCCGGGAGCTGGTCAAAGATCTCGCGCACTATTTTCACACCCGCATCGAAATGCGTCAGATCGGGGTACGGGACGAAGCCAAACTGATCGGCGGCATCGGTATCTGCGGCCGTGAACTCTGCTGTTCCTCCTATCTCACCGAGTTCGCCCCGGTCTCGGTGAAGATGGCCAAAGAGCAGGAACTCGCCTTGAATCCGAATAAGATTTCCGGGCAGTGCGGGCGACTCCTCTGCTGCCTTGCTTATGAGTATGAGACCTATTGCGACATGAAAAAGGCGCTGCCGAAATGCGGGCGCAAAGTGACGATCGAGGGTCGGGAAGGGGAAGTCATCAGCCAGCATATTCTCCGCCAAACCGTCACCGTCAACTTCGGCCCGCAACAGCGGATCGAAATGACCCCGGAAGAAGTCGAAAAGGGGATCATGCCGCAAAAGTTGGCCGCGGCAGGGAGTGCCCCGCCGGAACGGCCGGAACGTTCGTCGGGTCAAGCCGTTCCGGCGCGCGCCCCGGAACGGCCGAGTCGTGACGGCCGGCAGCAGCGCCAGCGCCCCGGCGGCCATCCCCCCGAGGTGAAGGCACAGCCGTCCCAACCTGCAGCCCGACCGCAAGGATCAGGGCGGCAACAGCCTCCCTCCAGACAGAGTCGACCGGCGCCGCCGGTGGCGACGGAAGTAAATATACAGGTCCAGCCGCCGCAACCGATTAAACAGGTCACGGAATCCGCCGCAGAGAAAAAGCCGGGGGAGCAGGAAGTCCGGCGCCGGCGGCAGCGTAATCGCCGGCGTCCACCACGCAAACCGGGCGGCCCCACTACCAACGAATCAGGAGAATAACCATGGCGAAACGATTTTACGTCACGACCCCGATCTACTATGTCAACGACGTTCCCCACATCGGCCATGCCTACACCACCCTTGCCTGCGACGCTCTCGCCCGCTACAAGCGTTCGCGCGGCTATGAGGTCTTCTTCCTGACCGGCACCGATGAACACGGGCAGAAGGTGGAGAAGGCCGCCGAAGCCAAAGGCGAAACCCCGCTGGAATTGGCGGATCGGGTGATGATGCGTTTTGCCGCTCTGTGGGACAAGCTCGATATCAGCCACACCGACTTTATCCGCACCTCGCAGGAACGCCACAAAAAGGGGGTGTGTGCCCTCTTTGAAACGATTCAGGCCAAAAACGATATCTACCTCGGCGAGTATGTTGACTGGTATTGCACCCCCTGCGAATCGTTCTGGACCGAAACCCAGCTTTTGGACGGCAACTGCCCGGATTGCGGCCGGCCGACACAAAAGCTTTCCGAGCCGTCCTACTTCTTCCGCATGAGCAAATACCAGCAGGCGCTCCTCGACCACATCGAAGCCAACCCCGACTTTATCCAGCCCCGCTCGCGGCGCAACGAAATCGTCAATTTCGTCAAGGAAGGGCTGCGCGATCTCTCCATCTCCCGCACCACCTTTTCCTGGGGAATTCCCGTCCCCAAGGATGACGCCCACGTCATCTACGTCTGGTTCGACGCGCTCAGCAACTACATCACCGCCCTCGGCTACCCCGACCAAGGCGGGAACTACGGCAAGTTCTGGCCGGTGGACGTGCATGTCATCGGCAAGGACATCCTGCGCTTTCACAGCGTGTACTGGCCGACCTTCCTCCTCGCTGCCGGTCTGCCGTTGCCGAAGAAGGTCTTTGCCCACGGCTGGTGGACAGTCGAAGGGCAGAAGATGAGCAAGAGCCTGCTCAACGTCGTCGAGCCGAATATGCTCGTCGATCGCTTCGGCGTCGATGCCATCCGCTACTTCCTCCTGCGCGAAGTCCCCTTCGGCCTTGATGGCGACTTTTCACAATCGGCCCTGACCTCCCGCATCAACTCCGACCTCGCCAACGATCTCGGCAACCTGGTCAGTCGTTCCACCGCCATGCTCCACAAATATTTTGGCGCTGCCCTCCCCGCCCCTGCGGCTCTCGCTGAATTTGATCACGACTACGTCGCCCGTTTTCCGGCGGCCGTCAAAAATCTCGACGAGCAGATGGATGACCTCGCCTTCAGTAAAGCCCTGCAAACGATCTGGGAACTGGTCAGCGCTTCGAACAAATACATCGACGATTGCGCACCCTGGACCCTTGCCAAGGATCCGGCCCAACAGGAACGGCTCACCACGGTTATCTACAACCTCATCGAAGCGATCCGCCTTATCGCCCTGATGGTCGGCCCCTTCATGCCGACGACCGGAGCTAAAATCCTGACGATTGTCGGTTGTGATCCCGCCAGCACCCTGGAAGCAAACGATCAGTGGGGCGGGCTGCAGCCGGGAACGCTTATCGAAAAGGCGGCCCCGCTCTTCCCCCGCATTGAGATCGAATAAGGCTGACATGGACCCCGGAAAAGTCATGCCCTTGCTCCCGGCTTTGGTCGACACCCACGCCCATCTCGACAACAGCCAGTACGATAGTGATCGTGCGGAGGTCATCAAGCGTGCCCGCCAGAGTGGGATCAGTCAGATTCTCACGGTCGGCTGCGACCTCGCCTCTTCACAGGCGTCGATTGCTTTAGCGAAGGAACACCCGGACATCTACGCCAGCGTCGGCATCCACCCCCACGATGCTTTAGAAGGAAGCGACACCGGGATCGCCACGTTGCGCCATCTGGCGAAATCGAACCTCAAGGTGGTGGCGATCGGCGAGATCGGCCTCGATTTCTATCGCGACCGCGCCCCCCGCGATGTGCAGCGCGAAACCTTTCGCCGCCAGATCCGTCTCGCCCGCGAAGTCAGTCTGCCCCTGATCATCCACGACCGCGACGCTCACGACGAAGTCGAGACCATCCTGCGGGAAGAGGGGGCAAAGGAGATCGGAGGTGTCCTCCACTGCTTCAGCGGCGATCTCGCCATGGCCAAACGCTGTCTGGAGATGGGTTTTTATCTCTCCTTCCCCGGCACCATCACCTATCCCGCCAATAACGCCGCCCGCGAAATCGTCAAGATGATCCCCGACGACCGCCTCCTCATCGAGACCGACTGCCCCTATTTGAGTCCGGTACCGCAACGGGGCAAACGCAACGAACCGGCCTTTGTCCGCTACACCGCCGCTGTGATTGCCGAACTGCGCGGCATCAGCACCGAGGATATCGCCCGCCTGGTGCGGCGCAACAGCTATGATCTCTTTCAGATCGGCACCCCGGCAGGGGCGCAGATCGCCTACACCATCCGCAATAGCCTTTATCTCAATATCACCAACCGCTGCACCAATACCTGCACCTTCTGCCCGAAATTCTCCGGCGGCATGGTCAAGGGGCATCACCTCCTCCTCAGTCACGAACCGGATGCCGCCGAGGTGCGCCGCGCTATCGGCGATCCGAGCCGCTACGACGAAGTTGTCTTCTGCGGCTATGGCGAACCGCTGCTGCGGCTTGAACTGGTCAAGGAGATTGCCGCCTGGCTGAAAAAACGCGGCGTGCAGGTACGGGTCAACAGCGATGGCCAGGCGAATCTGGTGCATGGCCGCAATATCGTACCCGAATTGGCCGGCCTGGTTGATACCCTCTCCATCTCGCTCAACGCCGCCGATGCCGCCACCTACCAAAATCTCTGTCACTCCAGCTTCGGCGAGGCCGGATACGAAGGGGTCAAAGCCTTTATTCGCGCTGCCCGCGGCATTATTCCGAACGTCATCGCCAGCGTCGTCGCCTTCCCCGATCTCGATCTTACCGCCTGCCGCCAAGTCGCCGCCGAACTCGGCGTCCCCCTGCGCGAACGCGCATACGACAACGTCGGCTGATTCACTCCCCCTGCCCTGAGTAGCATTGCCCCATCCGTTTGATCTCCCCAGCTACCTGCTCCCGCAGCCAGATCGGCGCCAGCACTTCAACCTCGGCGCCATGCCCGAGAATGCTCATGAGGATCTCGGCCGGATGGCTCGCCGGCAGGGTAAGGAGGAGTGCGCCGTCTTTGTCATGGGTAATCTCCTGATCGGGATGCCAGATCTGACCTTTGACCAAGCGACTGCGCTCCGGCGTGAAGCGCAGCGTCACTGAAAAGCTGTCACGATTCTGAAAAATCCCGAAGGTGCCGGTCAACAGGGGCTCCCACTCGGCGCGGGGACGATAGCTGAAGGTCTCGCTCTCAACGACCAGCGCCGCCATGCGCGGCAGGACAAAGTCACGCCAGTCGCGGCGCAGCCGGCAATAAGCGATAAGATGCCAGGTACCGAGATAATTGACGAGATGATGGGGTTCGACGCTGCGCCGGGCGGGATTTAGCTGAGTGGGCGACTGATAGTCGAAGCTTAGGGTGCGCGCGCCGAGCAGCGCCTGACAGACCCGCTGAAAATCGTCATTTTTGGTCGGGACAAACTGGTTCCAGCGAAAAGAGAAGGCTTCATCCGGCGCGAGCGTACCGGGGAGATGGCGGGAAAGGATGCCGCCGAGCTTGTTGACGACACTGGCGAGCTCTCCTTCGAGATGGCCGGCGGAAGCGTCCGCAAGGAGCCGGCGCGAAATGAGGAGCGCCCCGAGTTCCCCTGCCGAGATTCGTGCCGCCGGCAGTTCGAAATCAGCACGATAGTAGTAACCGCGGTGCAGCGGCTCATATTCCAGCGGCGCCTGCAGCCGGTCCCGAAAGTATTCAATCGAACGCTGCGCGGTCTTAGCCGAAATCTCAAAGCGTTCGGCGAGGTGCGCGGCATTGGGATAGAGATTCTGCCGCAACTGCTGGTCGAACCACAGAAAGCGTTCGAGAAAGATCTGTTCACCCATTTAATTCTCCGTAATGTTAAAGATCATCGTGAAAATATCCCCTTTGCAAGCGCAAGCGGGTAACTCAAATTTACCGATAAACTTGATATTTTTTCTTTTTATTTTAACTTTTAACCAGTTGGCAGATGGTGCTGGAGGATAAAATTAATTCAAATAAAGAGAGAAAGCTATGAAGAAACAGATGAAAGAGCTGCAACAACTCAAGGGGATCGGGGAAGTCCTATCACACAGCGTTTAGTCGAATCCAGCTATGACAACATTGCCAAGGTTGCCAGCGCCGAAGAAAAAGGCCTGGAGAGAATTGCGGGGATGAACCCGAAAAAGGTACGGGCCGTTGTTACCGAGGCCAGAAAGATAATGGGGGAAGCTGAAAAAAGTCAGCACACTTGGAAGAAGAACTAAAGACGACAGGTAAACCGCAATATTAAACCATGACGAAAAGGGCCAGGCTTAAAGCCCGGCCCTTTCATTTACTGGTGCTGTCGTGCGCAGTTTTACGACATCGGCGCTAATTCAATGCGCCGGTTCCTGGCCCAGGCGTCCTCGCCGTGCCCCGGATCGAGGGGGACGCAAGCCGAGTGCGGGGATCAGGACAAGTCAACACGCCTGGCAGAATTAGAGATGATATTCAGCGCCTTCACTGAGGCCATTTCGAGGCTGTCGACGATCTGGGCGGTGGTGGTCGTCAGCATGGCGTGGGTGATCAGCAGCGGAATCGCGGCTATCAGACCGAAGGCGGTGGTATTCATGGCGACAGAGATACTGGCGGACAACAGGTCGGCCTTTTCGGCGGGGTTGGCATTGGCGACGGCGGTGAACGCCGCAATCAGTCCCATGATCGTACCGAGCAGCCCGAGCAGGGTGGCAATATTGGAGAAGAGCGCCACATAAGGGGTCCGTTGTTCCAGATCCGGAATGATCTCCATCATGCTCTCTTCCATGGCGATTTCGATGTCTTGCCGCCGCCGGCCCGACCCGTGAACCGCAAGTCCCATGCTCAGCATTTGCGAAAGCGCGGAGTTATCCTTTTCTACCATGTCCCGGGCCTGATCAAACTCACCCTGGACCAGCACCGGATGGAGCAGATTCCACATGTTACGGCTTTTGATCTTGGTGCGGCTCAAATGATACCAGCGCTCACCGGCAATCCCCATACCGACCAGGAACACCAACAAAATTGGCCACATAAACAACCCGCCATCGAGAAAAAATGCAATCATTGTCTTACCTCCTGAATATTGTGATTGGCTCGTTAACTTCTTGATCGCTGCCTAAGGTCTTGTTGTTCTTGTTGCCCCGGTCAGTCCCTAGCCGGCGGGGAGGAAATCAATCGGGTACAAAATGGTGGTGGTGGGGACCTTCTCCTTCGGTCCGAAGTTGAACTTTTTGACGCGGTCGACAATCTGGGCGACCAGCTCCGGTGAAGCGAGATCGGTCGACGGCACCGTACAGGCGGAGACTTCGCCCCCCGGTTCGATGGTGAGGCGCAGGATCATCTTGCCGCGCAGGGTCGGATTCTTGCGCAATTCGGCGTTATAGATCCGGTAAAGCGTTGCCTTGTATTTATCGAAAACGATCTGAATCTCTTCATCGGTGCGGGCCGGACCGGTTCCCGAGCTCAGTGGGCGCGCCTCTTCCGTCAGCCCCGCTACGGTACTTTCGACGCGTGCAACCCCCACACCGCCAAGACGATTGCCCGTGCCGCTGCCGCTACCGCTGCCGCCGCCGGTTCCACTGCCAGTACCCGTCCCACTACCGATATTGCGACTGACGGCAGAATTGCCAATACCACCGGAACCGCCAGCTGACTGCATGGCCACCAGCGAACGACTGGCCTGACCTGCCGCCCCGGATTGACTGATCAGACGGGACTGAACGCCGAGCTTCGGCACGGGAGTGACGTCCATCAGGTCGCTAAAGGTCTCCTTGAAGGCCAGAATCCCTGTACTCTCCGCTTTATTACTCACACTTGCTGTTTCGACGGGCGTTGTGGCGGGTTTGGGCCGCTCATTCTTCTCTTTATCCTGTGGTGCTTTTTTCTGATCTTGGTCGGGCTTCTTTTCTTCTTTGGAGGCCTTCGGTAGCGGCGCCGGTTTGGCCTGCTCTTTTTTCACCAGCATGGCCAGACGTTCCGGAATCTCAACCACGGCGGTGCGGTCCGGTACCGGCAGTCTCCACAGAGGAATCAGTGCGCCAAAACCGATCGAGAGCAGGACAGCGACCAGCAATGCCAGATGGTAACGTTTTTCCCCTTCATCCTTGTTGTTCCAGGGCATAACCATTTCGCGAAAAGGGAGGGGCGAAACCTCCCGCTCCACAAGGAACTCTTCATTTCGGCGCTCCTCACGGGCATAGGCCTGCCGTACCTCTTCGTGCAGAAAATTCAGTTCATGATGTTGTTTGTTGATCTGTAGCTTGAGAGCGGCGTGCTTTTCCTGGGTGCCGCGAATCTCCTCTTCAAACCCGGCAATATGCTCCCGAAGCCGGTGCAGATGCCCGGCGACATACGGTCCTTCGAGCAGTTCATCCCAGAAGAGCGGCCCGGCGCCCAATTCACCGAGCGTATCGAGGGCGGTACAGACGTCGCGCAGGGCGTCGAAGCGGCGTTTATCTGCTGAAAACAGTTCCATTTCTTCCACGATGGTGCGCAGATCACCTTCTAGCCGCCGGAGTTTTTCATCTTCCTGCTTGATCCGGGCCTGGAGTGGAGCCAATTCATCTGCTAAAGATGTCTTTGCGGCACTCATATCAGACCTTTGCCGCTTTCTGGATAACGGCGAGTGAAATCTTCCCGTATCCGGAATCCGTGCAGGTGGACATGACTTTTTTCAGCACGCTGAAGGGAATCGTTTTGTCCGCAAGAATAGTGACTTCCCGGTTTTCCACGACCTCAAGAGTGCTGCTCCCGATAATGCTGCGTTCGAGAGACTTCAGCCGCGCGGTGATCGGTGCGATCAAATCACTCCTGGCGCTCAGCAGCTCGGCGGTGCTGATCACGGCCTCCCCCTGCACAAGCACAAGGTCATGACTGATCATGATCACCACCGTGTTCGCCCGCGGCTTGGCCTCGACCACCGAGTCGGGCAGCTTGATCTGTTTGGGCGCCTCCACCACTTCACTGGCGCCGGTGTTGAAGAGGAGGAAAAAGACCAGGATGGTAAAGACATCCATCAGCGAGGTCAGATTCAACCCCGGCATCTTTTTCCGGTTGCGCCCCATCCGTTTTATGCGTCGGCTATTTATCATGGCGCATCTCCAATGGATATATTGGGGAAGAGTTCTACTCTCTGCGTAGCAACACTTCCGGGGGTTGCTATATCGGTGCTACGGACTGCGTCCATGATCTGAATCAGATAGTCGTATTCGATCTTCGGTTCCATCAAAACTGTCGCATCCTCCTTCTCCGGATATTGGTTTTTAAGGCGGACGAGGAGTTCGGACAGCTTCTTCATATCGTATTGATCGCCTATTTTCGGAATCGCCGCCATGACATTTGAACCATCAGCGATCTCCAGGCCTAAATCACGGATGATCACTTCGATGGTGAAATTCGGCTTATCGGGCGTTCCGCCCGCGCCGGTCGGCACACTCAATTCCATGATGGTGACGCGCGAAAAGACTGCGCTTATCAAAAGAAAGGGGATCAGCACCACCATCAGGTTCAAAAAGGTAGTGACATCCAGCTCCGGGGGGATGTGGGGTTTTCTCTGGCGCTTAGCCATGGTCAACTCGCTTGGCGGAATGGGAGATAATGTTCAGCGCTTTCACCGCGGCCACCTCCAGACTATCGACGATCCGGGCTGTGGTCGTCGTCAGCATGGCATGGATAATCAGCAACGGGATCGCGGCAATCAAGCCGAAGGCGGTGGTATTCATCGCCACGGAAATACTGGCTGACAACAGGTCGGCCTTCTCGGCAGGATTGGCATTGGCGACGGCGGTAAAAGCCGCGATCAGCCCCATAATGGTGCCGAGCAGTCCGAGCAGGGTGGCAATATTCGAGAAGAGAGCGACATAGGGAGTCCGCTTTTCCAACTGCGGAATGATCTCCATCATGCTCTCCTCCATGGCGATTTCGATGTCTTCCCGGCGGCGCACGGCTCCCTGGTACGCCAGCCCCATACTCAGCATCTGCCCGAGGGCGGAGTCGTCTTTGTTAACCATTTCCCGGGCATTGTCGAACTCACCCCCGGCCAGCACCGGTTGCAGCGACTCCCATAATTTCTGGTTTTTGCTTCTGGTGCGGCTCAGCTGAACCCAGCGTTCAAACGCGATGGCCACGCCCACGGCAAAGACGAGGAGAATGGGGTACATGAACACGCCGCCACTCTGAAAAAATCCAACCAACGAATAAATAGAATCCATACGTACTCCTCCACGATGCGGTTAATCAAAAAGCAAACTCCCGAGACACCCCTAGGCCAATGTCATCAGTGCTCCCTCCTTGCGCTCTCCATACTGACTTCGAAAAAATCCAATTGCCGCATAAACACTTCTCGATCCACGGGCATGGCGCTTTCGGTTAACATCATCGCCAGACTTGTCTCCACCCCGATTTCAGAGCTTTTCCAGGGGACGATGTACAGGGCTTTCGGGGCTTCATCGTTGCCGACGATCGACATACCGGAAATCATCTTAGCCTCCGCACTCCCCTCGACCGCAACACTCCCTTCGGCCGCAACACCCTCCTCGACCACAACAGCCTCCTCCGCCTTGACCACGAAAGCCGGCACGAGCGCGAGGCACAGGATGAAAACTAAAGCTCGATACATATCCGCTCCTTAACGTTTTAGCCGCACGTGCAGATCGGCCACCCATATTTTGACTTGCTCATCCATCGGCACAGCGACGCTGTAGTTTTCGTAATGTTCGAGGGCACACCCCGGATCTTGCAGATAAAGATCGCAGAGAATCCCGAGATTTTTATGGAGCGGGCTATAGTCGGGAAAAGCCTGCAGACTCGTTTCATAGATCGTCCTGGCTTCGGCAAAGCGACCGGCCTTACGCAGCAGCAATCCATATTCATTGCTCGCCACCGGGTGGGCTGGAATCAACATCAGGGCGGCTTGCAGAGCGTCTTCGGCCTGCTCGGGCTTGTTGCCATGCATGCTGGCAATCGCCAGATTGATATAAGGGGCGGTCACGCCGGGGTCTTGCTTTATCACTTTTTCCAGCAGGCGACTCGCAGTCTCATAATCACCGGCCTGCATCATGACTACCGCCCGTTCGAAATCTTTGACCGCCGCCGCATCGAGACTGGGGATCTCCTGGATGACAAACCCTTCCCGCCCTTCGTCGAGACGCGCTACCGAGGAGACCGCCGGCACGGGCGGCTCGGGAAGGACGACAACGGGCGGAACCTTGACCCCGCTGGTACACCCCGCCAGGGTGGCCAACGCCAGGACCAGAACGGCGAAGCCGGCCAGGCGGCGCGCCGGGGTGCGCGGAAAGTGTTGTTGATCAATCATCTGCATTGCGGCACCGCTTTCCATTTATTTTCATGCTTTCAATGCTTACATCCAGCACACGGATGACACGGATCTGACGGATAACATCGAAAGAAGCAAAATCAGACGAGTTGTCTTTAACCGTTCAAATGCTTTAATCCGCCTTGATCCGTTCCATCCGTTAAATCCGTGTGAAAAATAGTCCTTCTAATTACTTCACCACCATCTCCGGTGACATCGTGGCCGCCGGCAGCGGTTCAACGCTTGGCTCCTCGGGAGCCGGCACCTCTTCGGGAACCGGCGCTTCGTTCTCAAGCGGCACCGGGACCGGCCGCTCGATTTCGTAGGTGAAGCCGCTGAGCGACGAAAGGATGGTGCTCGGTTCTTCCGGCCGGGAGTAGCGCGCCGGGACGAAAAGGGCCAGTTTCTTAAGACTCTGATCGATCCAGTGGTTGTAGATCCCGACGGTCAGCAGTTTCAGATTCTGCTCATGCACTTCGATCGCCTTATCCTCAAAGGGATAAGCCTGCTCTTCGATGGCTAACTCGTACTGCTCGAGCTCTACAGGAGCCAGCCCCTCGGGACGTTCGGATGCCAGCAATGCTTTGCAGAAGTGAGCGTAGATCTCAGCGAGATAAAAGGTCGCCGCCGCTGTCACCTCCCCGACTTCATAGTCGAGAAGCTTATTGAATTCCTGGATGGCCGTCTTCATGAGATCGCGCTTCTTGCGTAAATTGACATCGAAGGGCTTGACCAGCCTGACTTCCGCGAAACTGGCAAATTTCGGTTCCGTCAACACCAGGGCTGCAGTGGCGGCAAGGTAGCGGGTACGGACAGTTCGCGCCTGGCCTGCTGCCGCGTCGAGGCTGACGATCTCTTGAAGTTCTCCCAGATAACCTTGTTGATCGTCCTGCTCCTTGAGAAGTTGGGCAATCTTGTTGCGGGTTTCGAGGTTAAGCTCCAGCGGTTGCGGGAAAACGGCAACATAGCGGCGATAGACCAGCAGGGTGCGGGGCTTGTTTCCGACTTCCGTATACAGTTCTGCGGCGAGCAGCAACGCCTCCCGTCTGACGTCATCATCAGCGGACTCGCTTTCGATGCGTTCATACTCATCAGCGGCCAGGGCGAGCTGACCGGCCTCTCGATAAACATAGGCGATCTTCTTGGTCACTTCCGGCTGCAGCGCGTCGCCGGGGAAGAGGTCGCGGAAGGACAGCAGCACCGTTGCCGCCTGCTCCCAGTCGTTGAGCTGGATCAGAGCAGCCGCGGCGTCGTACTCCGCAGTCACCCGGATTTTGGACGTTGGAGCCATCCGCCCCACCCGCAAAAAGTGGTCGGCCGCGGCGCGATAATCCGCCACTCCATTCGCCTGTTCACCTTGCTTGTATATCGCTGCCGCCAGATTATCGATCAGCGCTTCGCGACTCTTGTCCCCGGCGGGGAGGAGTGTCAGCACATGAACGTAAGCGGTTTCCGCTTCGCTGTAGCGTTGCAGCTCGTAGGTGGCGTGACCTACCACCAGCCAGGCGGCGCGCATAAACTCCACCCCGGCGGCAGGGAAGGTTGCGATCAGCTTGCGGGCGGCGGCCACGGCCGGTTCATAATCGCGCAGGTCGTAGAGATCATCCGCGGCCGCGCCCAGAACCAGCGCCGCCTTTTCATGCTCCGGATAAGTATCGGCAAACTGCAGCGAGCTGCGGACGACCTCCCGCTTCACCTGATCCCGGGCCGCGGGGGCCGCGGCACCAAGGTGTTCGCGATAAGCGAAAATGGCGGCGTAGCCGGCGGCTGCGGACTTCTCGTGGTGCGGATAGCCATAGGCGGTCTTCTCGTACTCGACCGCAGCCAGGGCGAAGGAGCGGTTTTCCAGAAGAAGGTCCGCCAGCATATAGTTAATCGCCGGCGACTCGGGGTCGCTCGGGAAGGAGGTGAGGAATTCCCGGTACCAATGCATGGCTTCGGCGAAGTTGGTCTCTTTTTCCTTGAGCTGCAGCGGGCTCTGATAAAGCGAGTGGTAATGATTGGCAAGATCGGTGAGGTTCGTTTTCAGCCAGACCAGAACTTCCGGCCGGTCGGCCGGTGCGAAATGCTGCCAGTATTCGGCTTGGAGCCCGTAAGTGCTGGCGAATTGTTTTTTCGCGTCAATGACCAGGCTGGGGAACGCCCCGGCGAGATGGATTTCGATCACCCGCATGGAGAATTGCGGTGATACATTGTGGAAGGGATTACGGCTGACAAAGGCGTTGTAGGTAGCGGCGGCGTCAGCATAGCGACGTTTGCCGTAGTAAAATTCCCCGAGGTTGCTGTAGATGCCGTCTTCATAACTACGCTGGCCGTGGAGGGTGAAGTACTCGACCACGGAGTTGGCACCGCCGAGATTGGAAAAGCTCAGACTGATGATCCTGAAGGTGTCATCGATGCGCTGGCGTTCCGGCACATCTGCGGTCTGGGCAAAGTCGTAGCCGACCGAGACCTTGTAGTCGAGCAGGGCAATAAAGCGGTGCAGCGCCTCGTCATAAAGGTCCTGCTTGTAAAAGGTCCAGCCGAGTTTGTAGAGGGCGAGCTGATAATAGGAGGAGGTGTCACCGATGCTGACGATGCTGCCGTAAGCCGCCTCGGCCTCCAGATAATGCCGGCGGGTGAAGAAATATTCGGCGCGTCGGAACTGCACTTCATCGATATAACGGGATTGGGGATAAGTCCGCACCAACCGGTCCATAACCTCCATGGCCGCTTCGACCTGCCCCAGCTCTTCATAAGCACGGGACATCTGGTACAGCACCTGGTCATTGCGTTCGTAGGCGGGATGATCGTTCAGCAGTTTCTGGTAGAGGGCGATGGCTTCCAGAGCCCCGGCCCGTTCCAGGTCATCCCCACTTTCGGCAAGCCCGTTCGCTGCCGCGACCGGGCCGGACGGCGGGCTCTGGGCCACTCTTTGCTCAAAGTCGGCCGGTGATTCACCCGGCAGCGGTTCCGCTGCCGTGGCCGGTGCCGGGGTGTTGGCCGTCGCGCGTTCAGGAGGCGGCAAAGCCCTGGCAGTGGCCTGCCGCGCGGCGACGGTATCGCCGGCCAGCAGACCGTATTCTCGTTCGACCTTCAGATCTGCCAGGCGACGAATCGCTTCGGCCGTCAGGTCAGAATCGGGCGTTTCTTCCAGGAAGCGCCGGTAACCCTCCATGGCTTTATCGAGGCCGCCTTCGACCTTCTCTTCTTTGATTTCAACCTGCAGGTGACGCAACTTGGCAATCGTATCCTTACCCCCGCCGGACTGACAAGCACTCAGGAGCAGCGGTAGCGCCAATGCGCTCAAGCGAAGCCAATTCGTTGCCTTCATTGCTCGACACCCTTCTGGAGTTGGGTCTTGCTGGCCCGATCGTAACTATCAGCCAGGGCGAAGCGCGCCTTGACCTGATATTCATCCAGACGATCACGCCGTTTGCTCAGTTCATTCACCGCCATGATCTCAAGCATGCTCCCTTGCCGTGCCATCAGCACCTGCGTCTTTTCCCGGGCAGACTGGATCAGCAGCCGCTGCTGGCGGATCGTTTCGTCATAACCTTCATAGCTCTGAGTGGCAGCCTGGCGGGTGCGGACAAAAGCGGTGTATTGCTGGTTGAGCAGATCCACTTCCTGGTTCAATGCGCGCAGGTGCTGATGGGCATCGGTAAAACGCTGGTCATATTCCGTCGCAATATTCCAGGCCAGCACTCCCCGCAACCGTCTGATCCGGTCGTCAATCTCGGGCGCCGCTTTGCTACCACTGGAATTGAGTCTCTGCTCCAGATACGTCAACTCTTCGCGACTGATCCGCTCCCCGGCGGTAGCCAGATAGTCAGGACGAGGCGCCACCAGCATGCTCTGCAACCGTTGTTCGATGCGTTCCCGCTGCTCCAGACGCAGACGCATCTGCGAGTCCAGTCGTCTGAATTCCCGGTCGATCTCGGGAAGCAGGGGTTGATAATAAGCGCGGCGCGACTGAATGAGATCTTCGTAAGCATCGAGGGCGCCTTGCCAGACCGACAATTTTTTCAGTAACTCCTCCAGATCAAAGTAGTTCTTGAAGGATTCCTGGAAGTCGTGCGAGGCCATCAACTCCAGGAGATAGTAGGTCTCGGGGGTCTCGGGCAGCTCGCGCAGCTTGACCACCCAGTTGGCATCCTGCTTCAGTTCCTCCCGCACCAGAGCCCGCAAAAAGTTCCCTTCACGGATACTCTTGATCGAGGCGCTGAGCTTGTCGATTTCACTTCCGAAGGCTGCAAGAGCACTGCTATAAAGCCGGGCCGCGCGACCATGCACATTCAATTTTCCATAGGCAAACGGCAAGGCGAGCAGGGCTTCCTGCACGGCCGGATCAGTGACTTCCCGTTCCGTCAGAATGCTCCAGGGAACCAGCGCTCTCTCGAAGTTCCCGGCAGATGCGTCGGCCCAACCCGATCCGAGCAGCGCCCGATTAGAGAACGGACCATTCAAACGGACCCGGTCCAGGACCAGCTTGGCGCCTTCGTGCTTCTGCTCCTCCAGCAATTTGTAGCCCAATACCAGGTTCGATTTATCCTTGATCGCCAGGGTGGCCGGAAGAGTGCTGACAAGCTGGCCAGTACGGTCGAGAGCCTTGCGACCATCCTGTTCGTTGTTGTTGCGCAACAGAGCAATCCCGAGATTGTACGAACTGAACCCTTCCAGACTCTTCTCACTCTGCAGCTCCTTGAGAATACGGACCGCCTCGCCATTGCGCCCGTTGGCCAGAGCGATATGCGCGCGTAAAAAAGCCAGATCGTCGCGGATCTTGACCGGAACAACGCCGCGAATCCGCTGTACGGCCAGCTGGGCATTTTCCGGCTGGTCTTTCTGGAAGTAGATCCGGGCCAGGCGGAAAATGGCCTCGTTACGGACCACGTCCTCGACATCCCCCTCAATGACCGCGGTAATAGCGCGACCGGCCCGATAGTGCATCCGGTAAGCCAGTTCAAAATCCCCTACGGAAAACTCGGCCTGCCCGACATGGGAGTAAAGGGAGTCGAGTTCGGGCTCATCAAGGCCGCGGTACTGCCAAAGCTCACTGTCGAGTCGGGCAATCGCCTCGAACCAGTCCTCTTGATAAGCGTAATACAGAGCCTCGCCGAAATAGAGGTCCTTCAGGTCTTCAGGCGTGGCTGTGCTGGCCGCCAGAACTGGCGTGACGAACAACAGGGAAGCCAGTAAGACAAGGAGTCTGGACATGGAGCTACCAATCTTTCAGGGTGATGGTTTGCGCACCGGGACCGGCCAGATGAATTTCAATCATCTTGGGGCCCACATCCTTGCTGAACTTGAAGCTTTCGCTGCGGCGCAGGTCGGCGCCGCCGGCGGTTTTTCCGGTGAGGATAATCTGCAGCTCATGCTCGCCGGATTTGATGTTGCCGGTATAGATGCGCTGTACGCCTCCCTTCTGCAGAGCTTCAAGTTCCTTGAAGGTATAAAGGTGATGGGTGACCGGCGCGCCGCCCAGCTGAATCTCCATCGCATCGAGGCGGAACTTCTCGTTGCTCTCCAGCGACACAAAGACGCTCACCTGAGTGGTGGAGGGATAAAGCAGCTTTTCTTCGAGGAGACTCAGCTGCGCCGCGATCCCGAGAACATCGGTCTTGATCTCCTGCACCTGTTCATCCAGACCCTTGATCTGTTCTCTGGAGACTTCCTCCGCAAAAACGGGAAAGCTCAGAATCAATGTCGCAATAGCCAGAACAAACCCTCTTAAAATTTTCCACATGACTGCCACCTGTTGTGAGTGTGTTGTTGAAGGCATTTACATCTTCCCGATGATATTGATGAAGAGTCCCTGGTGCCGATAGTCATAGCTGGTGAGATCATCCGAAAACTTGCTTAAGTTGTAGCCGGCCCCGACCTTGAAGTGATTGCCGAGATGACGGTAAAGACCAAGCAGCGCTCCGTCGAGGCGATCCTCGGCATCAGGCAGATCGAGACGGCGCCACTCAGCGAGGGCATCCCAGTGCGGCAGGAAATTCCAGTCGGCGCGCAGCACCGTCAGGTGCGCCCGACTGGTGAAGAACTCCCGGTCGATGGGATCGAGACTCACCTCGCCCTGGCGATAGGCATACTTCGCCCCGACGGTCCAGCGAGAGGTCAGGTCATACATGACATCCGCAGCCAGAATGTGGCTACGCTGCAGAACCCCGGAGCTGGACGATCTTTCGAGCAACATCCCCTCGGGGGTCTGTACGATGGTCTCCCCGGCGCCGGGGATATTATAGAAATAGGTGTATTTGAGCAGGGCATTGAGACGGTCATGACGCACCGGGCGATAGGCGTAGCCCATGACCGCTTCCGTGTAGTTGCCGTCGTAAAGCTGCCCGAGGGAACTATTGCTGCGGGCGAGGTTGAGTTTGCCGATGAGGCGCCAGTCCGGGGAGAGCTGGTATTTGAGGCTGTTTTTCAGCAGCCAGGTCGTCCGCTTGGCGGTGCTGACAAAGAAATTGCCGGCGGTGTCGGTGCCGAGATGTTCGCTATCGTCGACCCGATATTCCAGGGCACTGGCGATCTTCAGGCGATCAAACCCATAACCGACGCTCACCCCCATTGCTGTGCGCTTGATTTCAGCACCGCTCTGAAAGTCCTTGAGGGTGCCGAAATCGAGCTTGGCCCCGAGGTTAATGCGGTCCGTAGGAGCAAGATCGACGCCGGCGGAATGCATCAGACCGGTCGGGGTATCACCGTGGGTATAGCGCTCTTCGAGGTAGATGCTCACACTGTCGGAATAGCGGTTGCGGAATCCATAGGCCAGGCTCCCTTTCCGGGCGCGCAGACCGTTGTCCGTCCGCTCGTTTTCAAGGGCATAGTTGAGGTAGAGGTTGGTCCGGTCGGAATAAAGATACTCGGTGCCGAGGCGGCCGCTTGCCCCCAAGTCGCCGGTGGAAACCTCACCGGTCACCTTGAATCTTTCCGTCAGACGATAACTGCCGCCGGTCCCGATGCGGAAATTGTCCTCGCGGTTGCCGCTGCTATGCAGGGAATCCTGCACAAATCCATAGCTGCTCCAAAGGGCCCGGGAATCGTACAGCACCTGCACCACCAGATCGGTCCGGTCGCCTTCTTCCTGGGTCGGGGGTTTGACCGGGGATTGGTCATTGCGGTGGTCGTGCCGGACCCCCGAACTCAAGGTCCAGTGCTCGTCTTTGCGGAAATCGAGGTTGACCTCGTTGGCCACGGTCTCGAGGACGTCACGCTGGCGGCGCGTATCGCTCTTGAAACGCATACCCAGACGGTCAGAGAGGGGCAGCATCGCCGTGCCGCCGTAGTTGGTGACATCGCGATCGGTGCTCAGGCCCGGCGCGGCATAGCCCGCTTCCACGTCCTGCCAATACAAGGTGAAGCGACCTTTTCCTTCCGCAAAAAAGTCCCGCAGGCCGATACTGGCATCGACCCGACTCGCCAGCGCCTCTGCATGCGAAGCATCCAGGGGATCAGCGGGCGTGAAGAAGAAGCCGCCGTCCATCGAGGTGGAGGAGAGCAGCCCCGGACCTTCACTGCGGCCGCTCTCCAGTTTGAGCCAGGACTCCGAAGACTTGCGGAGGGTCACATCCGCGGCCTGCAGAGTATTCTCACTCCCGGCCTCCTCAAAACGGCTGCCGGTCAGGCCGAGCTTGACATAGTCGCTCAGCCAGTAATGGCTGCGGCCGCCGGTCGCCAGGGTATCGAGATCTTCGAAGCCGGGGGTGAATTCATAGCGGGCCACCAGATAAACGGGGTGGCCGCTGAAAGAGCCGCTGTGCACCAGCAGGTTGTCGTCTGCGGTTCCGGAGAGGGGTTCGGCCAGCAGGATCCGTCCCTGCAGGTAGTCGATGTCGTAGTCGATTGCCGGGGTGAGATTTTTCACCCCGAGGACCATATTGGAATCCTTGTCGCGGATCTCGATGCGCAGGCGCTCGGAACCGGTCAGGATGTCCTGTTGCCGCAGGTAGTAAAGGGAGCCGCTGGTGCCGCGGAACTCGTCGCGCCCCCCCACCGTCCCCGGTTCGGCGGCAAAACCGTCGAGCAGGAAACGCGCCTCACCAAAGCTGGTGGTGTCAGGGGTCTGATAATGCAGATTCGCCCCGTACAGTCCGCGATCGACGTGCGCCAGGTTGTTGTCGGTATAACCGACCTTGAAATTCCCCCAGAGTCCGTAGCTCCTGTCCTTGCTCAGCCTGGCGTAGAATTTCCCCATGGTCGGGGCATCTTCCGTCACCGTACTGTCGTCACCGTAGGTCGGCATGTGGTAATCCGGATCGATGCGCCGGAATAGGGCTTCCGGGGATTTGTCCATAAAATTGCTGAAGATCTCGTCGAGCGGTCCCTCGCGGGTGTCGGCACTCGCCGTCAACCCCCACCCCGCGCCGAACTTGCCGGTGGTATAGAAAGCCAGGCGACCCTGGGCACTGAAATCCTCACTGTATTGCGGCTTGTCCGGAGCAAGCAGCTGCGCCGGGCCGTTGGTCTTGTTGGCCGACAAGGTCAGATCGGCGATGCCGACATAGAACCAGTCGCTCTGTTTCTGGGCGAAATCCCGCAGGAAGAGTTCGCCGTTGCCGGTCGGGTCGAGAACCGCGACCTCGACAGTATGGCTCCCCGTCGGCAGGATCTCTTCGGCGACAAAGCGCCCCTGCGCGTCGACCGGGACAAGGTGGCCGGCCAGCCAGACACTGTAGCCGGGGGGAATGGCCGTCCCCTGCGCCTGCACCGAACCGCCATGCAGGGGAATGTTGCGCCGGGCGATGCGGCTTTCGCCATAACCGGCCAACAGTTCACGATCAGAATCGGTCGCAGCGATGGCCGGATCGACCTGGTCGAGCACCCAGAGCGGTTGGGTTTCGGTCTCATCGAAGTTCCCTTTGGCGTCATAGACACGCACGAGATAATTGAGTGTCCGTCCCGGCGCGAAATCAGCTGAAAAGCCGGACTCGAAATCGGGCTGCCATGCGGCCAGGCCATCTGCATCCATCGTGACGACGGCAAGGGGGAGATCACGAATCGACTGCTCTTCGGCAAAGATCCGGACCTCGGCCCGGGCGATAAAGCTGCGGTAGTTGCTGTAAAGGCGAAAGCGCACCAGGTTTTCGTCCTGATAGCCGATGGTGCGCGGCCAGGCGGTCACATTGAGGCGCGGTTCCAGCTTGAGGTTGTCATATTTGAACTGAATGTCGGCGGCATCAAGGGCGACGTCGATACAGCGCTGCACATCCGGCACCGACTTGCCCGGATCATCCAGCGGCTTGCCGTCAACGGTAATGCGCATGAGATTGAGAGCAAAGGGATTGGCGAGGGCGACCTCGCGGTTGAGGCGGGTGATCTCCACCCCTTCGTAATCATCGAGGGTAACCAGTTCATCATAGACGATCTGGACCTGGACCCGGGAGGTATCCGATTCGACAAAGCCGGCGTTGACCACATCGTCGGACTGGACATAGCCATGCCCTTCAAACTCCACCTGCTGCTCCGTCAAGCCGATTTGCCCGGCCACCGCGGCTGTCGCCCGACGCGCCCGGGAGGTGGAGAGACCGATGTCATCCCCATAGACGGCGGCGGTGCGGCGATCAAGGCGTTGATTGCTGGTATAGCCGACAAAACGCAGACGCACCTTTGTCCGGTCACTGATCTCCGCCATGAGCTGCTGCAAACGCTCGGTGTAACCGGCAGGCAACAGCGGTTGGCCGTTGGCGAAGAGGATCGGCGAGATCGGTCCGGACGGCGAATCGTAAACGCGGGTAACAAGCTCGGCACCGGGAGCGTCCGGGCACAGCTGCGGTTCATCCGGCAGCTCCTGGAGCGCATCGTCATACCAGAACTCCACTTCAACCCGCCGGTTGAGCGCCCGGCCCGCCGCCGTAAGATTGGCGGTGGCCGGTTGCGCCGTCCCCATCCCGACGCTTTCAATGGCGGTATTGTTTAAGCCCAGGCCCTCCTGCACCGCCAGAGAGACCCGCCGGGCAACAGCCTTGGAAAGGCCGAGGTGATTACCGTAGATGCGCTCGTCCCGGTCGGGAAGCGGGGTATTGTCGGTGTGAGCGATAAAGCGGATCACGACATGATCCTTACCGCCGAGATTCTGCAGGGCCTGCCGGACCTGATGGAGGAATTCCGGCGGCACCTCGACCATCCCTGCGTCATAATGCAGCGGGGAGATCAGGTTCTTGACCCGGGCGCGCCGTGCGTGGCCTTCCTGGTAACGCAATTTACAGACCGTTTCGGTCCGGCACACCTTGAGACGATTGACTTCCCGGGCAACGACCACTTCCTTTTCGACCAGCTTCTCGCCGATCTCGTCATACCAGACCTGCACTTCGACCCGCCGGTTCAGCTGTCGTCCAGTCTCGGTCTGATTGCTGGCAACAGGCTGACTCTCTCCGAAACCTTCGTAGGAGATCGCTTCGGGGGGGAGACCCAGCGCACTCTGGAAGTATTCAGCGGTGGTGCCGGCCCGTTCGCGGGACAGGCCGGTGTTGTCGCCGTAGCGTTCCTGCAAGGCCGGGCTTAGACGCAGGGAATCGGTGTGACCGGCAAAGTGCAGGCGCACATTGCTGCGATCGCGCATGCTGTTGAGGACATCACGCAGCCGCTCCAGATAGTCCTCGGGGATTTCCGCCTCACCCAGATGGAAGTGGATGGGCGGGACGACATTTTCGAGCTTGATCGTCTGGACATCCGCTTCCGCCACCTCCCGCATTTCCAGGCGATCACCTTGGGCCGCGGCATAGGCGGCATCATCATGAATCCAGGGGGTGAACGCCTGATCCCCGGGCAGGTGCATCTCGACCGACTGACCGCGCGCCACTGTTTCCCTGACCTCGACGGTCGGGGAGGGAGTCTCGGCGCGTGCCGGGGTCGCGACGCCAACGGCTGAGACAACAAATAAGAATAGAAAGGCGGCACTAGGCTTCAACATTGATTCCATCTTTGGTAAGAGGAAAAGGGCATTCCCAGAGGAGGTGAGTCCTCTACGGCGGGCCACTGCGGCGCCAGAACACTTCGGTTTCAATATCCAGACGATATCCGCCAGCGGACAGCACCCATTGTTTCGCGACTTCCTTCTTCAAGGCTTCAAGACGCGCCTGGACCAGTTCTTCATCTTCGATGTCGGCCAGATAGGAGAGCCGCAGGACGGCAGGCGCCTTCTTCAACTCCGCCAGAAGCTGCGGAATTTTGTAAATCCACTGCAAGCGCAGCACCGTACGCTTCGGCTCAAAAACCCCTTCGGCGATATCGATAGCGACCACCCGATGAATGGTGGCGGCAAAGTTGTAGCGCAGCATCTTGCCGCGGGTGGCGCGCTGCACCTGAGGATTTTCGCTGGTGACGCGATAACCGGTCGGGAGACTGCGATCGTCCATCTTCAAGATGAAGTTGCTGCCGCGATCCTCGTCAGGGACCACCGCACAGGTGATGTGGAAACGGCCGTGCGCGTCACTGGTGGCAATCAGACCGCGGGCCGTGACCACCCGCACCCCGGCCAGTCCGACTTCATCCGCATCCTGTTCTCCGTCGAGATTGCGGTCATCGAAGACCTTACCGATCACATCGGTACAATCAAAGGTCGGATCGGGGATAACACGCACGGTGGCGGTGTCTACGCCCAGGGAGGCGGCGAGAACGGTGTGGAACAGCTCTGCCCGGTTAACGTACTCCCCTTCGTTCATCCCCGAACCGACGATAAGCAGCAGCTTGATCTCCTTGGCCTTATCCTCACCGCTCTCAAGCTGGAGGTGACTCCAGGTCAGGGTGCGGTTGCTCTTGACCGGCTCCAACGGCTGGCCATTGACACGGGCCGACCCCTCTACATATTTGAATCCCGGCGGGAAGGTGTCGACAACCTGAAGATCCTGCAACGTCACCGCCGTGGTGTTCGTCACCTTGATGGTATACGGCACGAGTTGACCGCGGCTGACGTTGATCAAAGGCGACGTCTTGCGGATAAAGACAGTGTTGTCGAGGGTGGGATCGAGGGCGATATGGTTGTTGAACAGCTGGCTGCCGCCCGGCACCGGAGCGCTCAGGGTCTGGTGCAGAAAATAATTGATCTGCGCGGCCGGCATCACTGTTGCCGGCGCGGATGCGGAGGTCTGCGCCTCGCAGAAGCCGGCCGGAGTTGCCACGGCATCAGCGGCGCAGGTTGCGACAGAGTACGCCGCCGTCTCTTCGTGTGTGACGGGGGGGATGATGCGCGACGGACCGGGCAGATAACCGCTGGCCGGCGGGCTCACACGGATCACGTAGTCAGCGCCCTGCGGGCAGGCAAGATCGCTGTAATTCATGTCGAACTTGTAGAAGCCCGAGGCCAGCGTCACCTGATTCTGCTGGGCCGGATCAGCAAAACAGCCCGATGGCAGCGGCGTCGTACTGCCAGACCGCAGCATCGTCAATGTCGCCCCCGCAATCGGCGAGCGCTCGAAGGACTCGAAGATCACGCCATTCGGGTCGATCGGCAGGTTCAGGTTCTGCAGGATGCTGCCGGGCAGAGCGACAATATGGCTGATCTGCTGCATGCCATCGGTGAAAGCCGAGTCGGCCTGGCCCAGCTTCGCAGTGGTCGTGGTCGCACCCGGCGCGTTGAAGCGCAATTCGTACTGGTCGGCGGTGGTTTCGACGGGCGCAAGGCCGCTGAAGCGGTAAAGGCCGCCGGCGTCGGTGCTGACCCGGCCAAGCTGGACGTTGTTACGGTAAAGCGCGACCGTCCACCCCGCCAGGCTCAGTTCGGCAGGATCGTGAAGATTGTCGAAGTTGGCGTCGTGCCAGAGATGGCCGTTAAGCATGGCGCTGCCCGGCAGGCCGCCGAGATCAATGGAGACGAGGGCCTTGGGCGAAGTCACTTGCGGGGTATTCCACGTCACCTGCGCGCTGTTGGTGAGGGTGGTCCCGATCGGCACCGAACTGTTGATCTGCATGCGGAAGCGCAAGGTCGTTGTGGCGCCCTGCGGCAGATCGCCGATGTTGGCTGTCAGCTGCGGAGCGGCATAGGTCACGGCGGTCGGATTCGCAACGCCATTCAGCGTCGCCGAACCCTCCAGGTAGCTCGCCAGTCCGGTCAGGAGCGAGAGATCGTCATTGATTTCCACATCGGTCGCGTCCACCGCACCGTTATTGGTGACCCGCACGACATACTCCAGTTGCCCGCCGGCCTGGGCCACGCCGCCGCCGACCACAAAGACCTCCTTGACAATGGAAAGCTGCTGCGCGCTCCCGACCACGACGGTGGTCGGTTGATCACCATTGGAATCGATGCCGTCAGCATCGGTCGGCTCGCTGGGCAGGCCGGTGGTCGCTACATACCCCTGGTTACTGATCACAGTGCCGGCGGCCACGCCAGAAGCGACCTCAACCTCGAAGATGATCCCGGCACTGGCGCCGATCGCGATGGTGCCGCTGCTGCTGTCGGCCGAATTGACCGCGATGCCGGAAGTCAGGGGGGAAATGCCGCCATCGGGCGCTCCGACGGGCTGGCCGTTAAGGGTCACCGAGTTGGCTACATAGCTGGTGTTGGCCGGCACTGCGTCGGTCAACACCACGTCGGTCGCCAGAGCCGCGCCGTAGTTATGAACGGTGATGATGTAGCGCAGCCGGTCACCCGGATCGACACTTCCGTTGGCGTTGGCATCGTAGGAAAGGAAAACCGTTTTCTGCGCGTCGACCAGCGGCAGGTTGCCGACGATATTGCGGGTCGGATCCTCATCGCCAAAGACGGCCGGATCATCTTGGCCATTCACTGCCGGATCATCCGACGCTCTTTCCACGAAGGGACCGCTGCCGCTCCCCGAGCCATTGAGGAAACCCTGGTTGGAGATGATGGTGCCGTCGAGCACATCGCTATCGATCATCACCTCGAAGCTGACAGTCGCCACATTTACCGTGCTGTCAGTCGCATCAGCCCGCATTCCCCCGGCAATGATATCCGCCGGCGACTTGATCAGCAGGCCGCTTAACAACGCAGAGTCCGTGCCGTTATCCGCCACAAGCGCACCGTTCAGACGCGTGGAGTTGACCACATAGGAGGTAAAGGTCGGGATCAGATCGCGCAGCGATACATTAACGGCGTCTTCGTTACCGATATTCTTGACGGTGATGGTGTAGCGCAGGGTGTCGCCCGCCATCAGCACGTTGGTATCGCCGGTGAGGTCCTGCGAGGTCTTGTAGACCTGGAATTGCGGTGCGGAGCTGATCAAGGTGGCGGTTTCGTTACTCGTCACCACCTGTTCGGGGACGGTCAGCTGCGCCTGATTCAGTACGATTGTGCCATTTTGCAGCACCGGGGCGAGGGTCGCCTCGAACTCAATGGTCATCGTCGCGTCGGGATCCCCCTGGGCAGCCAGGGTCAGCTCCCGGATATCGACGATCCCCGTAGCATTGGCGCCGCCCAGGGCATCGCTGCTGGTGTTGGTATGGCTGAGCAGCTGCAAGCTGCCGGCAACAAAGTGCGCGGCCAACTCGTCCGTCACCACGATGTTATTCACCGGAACAACGCTTTCATTGCTGATCACGAGGGTATAACGCAGGGTGTCACCGGGCCGGGCGTTCGCCCCGGAATTTTGGGTGGTGGCATTGACGACGGACTTGACCAGGGCGATCGCCAGCGGGGTGGTCAGGGTCTGCGTGGCCGGCGAGGTAAAGTAATCGTTGAGCGCCGGGATGCCGCTGCCGGTACGCTCGATCGAGCTCTGCTCGCCGTTCAGACCGGTCCAGCGCGCGATGGCGCTGCTGGTCAAAGTCTGTCCGGGGCTGACCCCGGCAAGGAGACGAACCTGATAGGTAACGGTGACCGTCGCCCCTTCGCTGATATCGACATCAATGCCGTGCGCCGGATCCCAGGTGAGGATCTGGGAAGCAGTGACACCGTCGGCACCATTAAGCAGCGGATCGGCCAGAGCCGCGCCGTTTACGGTGGCACTGCCAGGGACATAGACCAGACCCAGCCCCAGGCTCTCCTCGATGCTGAGGTCGAAGGCGTTGCTAAAGTCATCCCCGGCTCCGCCCCCCGCCGTAGTCAAGTTCAGGGTGTAGGTCAAAATCTCCCCGGCTTGCGGTGACGTGGTCGAAGCGGTCCGGGTGACAGTCAGCAACGGTTCGACGATGGTCAAGAGTCCACTGGACGAGGACGTGACCGCATCCGCGGGCATGCCGCTATAGGTATAAGCGGCGGTATTGACGAAATTCGTCCCGGCATTGGCCTGATCGTTATTGGCCACCCGTGTCCGCAGGGTGATGAGCACCTGCTGCCCGGCCGGGATGTCCGCAATCGTCAAACGCACTTGGCCTGCAATCACACTTTCGCTTAAAGTCACCGGACCGGCGTTGGCATCGACGGCACTCGCACTGAGATATTCCAGCGCAGCATGGAGTTGATCGCTCACCACTACATTGGCGAGGGCCGCGTTCATCGGCACGGCCGGCACCCGGATCTGGTAGACCACCTCTTCGCCGATGGTTGCTTCCGCCGGGGAGACCAGGGTCGTCAACAGCTGATCAACGCTCACCAGGTTGGTCATCCACACTTGCGCCAGCATCGGGGCAGGATAGAGCCGCCCCGCGGCGGTTAACGGCAGCGACCAATATTCCGCCAGCTGCGCCTGGTTGCTCCAGCTCTTTGAGACGGTGAGATCGGTATGAAAGCCGAGGGTGTAATCGACCGTGACGCATTCCCCCGGATGGATCGGGGAACTGTCGAGCAGCGCGATGCGCATTTCCCCGCCCCGCCCGGGAGCGGCGTAGGTGTAATCCGTCCCCGCAACTAATGTGGCCGCGCCGATCTTCACCAGCGGAGGATTCGTGATCAGGTTACTTTCGTCGAGCTCCGGCGCCAGCAGATCGGACAGCACCACGCCATAAGCCGGCGCCAGACCGTCGTTACAAGAGAGTAAGCGGAAATTCATCACATCGCTGGCAATGTTGACCTGGTAGGGATCGGCCAGAGTGCCGGTACCGACACGACCGTTGCCCAGATCAAGCTTGCTGAGTGCCCGCATCAGCGGCTGGCGGACGTCAACCCGCGCCGTAGCCGTCAGACGCTCCGGGAAAAGGACCGGATCGCCGCCCGTATAGGAGAGCGTCGCCCGGTTGTCGCGCAGAATGGACGGATCGTAAGCCACCCCCACGCTTGGCGCATCAATGACGACCTTGGCGACATAGCGGATCACCAGGGTATCAAGCGGGGTGCCGTTGTTACTCGGCAGGTTGGTGATGTCGCCGAATTCCCAGCGCAAGGTGCCGGTAGCGCCGGCAGCCGGCTGCGCTGCCAAGGTGTAGGTGAAGTCGGGAGGGGCGTTGATTATAACGCTTTCCAGCGCCATGCCCGCCGGCAATGCATCCTCGACCACGACGTTCTGGGTCGTATATTCCTGCAGACTGAGCATCAGTTCATAGGTGACGGAGTCGCCGACGCGGACAATCGCATCAATGGTGCTGGTCGGGATCTCGGGATAAGAATCATCGACCACTACTTTGCTGATGGCGGTGTTATCCACCGTGCTGACCGGGACCGTGAGCGGACCGTGGCAATAATTGTTGAGGCTGTCGGTGACCGGACAGCCGGCACCGGTGCGCTCGCCGTCAGCGCCCTCCGGCAGCGAAGTCCAGTCGACGTAGACGCGGTTAATGATCTCTTCTCCCGTGACCGCCACCACCGTCACCTGGTAGGTCAGCAGCAGCGCCTGACCAGCGGGAATATCGAGACTGTCGTCACCGTTCTGTTGACCCCAAACCCGAGCCCCGTCGGGGAGGGTGCCAGGATTCACCACAAAGCCGGCGACGGCGACGCCGCTGATCTGCGCGGTGGCAGAATCCGGGAGCAGCGCGACACTCGCTGGCAACGTGTCGACAACGTTGGTGTCAAAAGCCGTCGAGCTGCCGCTATTGGGGATGGTGACCGCATATTCAAGGACGTCACCGACCGTGGCAAAATCGGTGGCCAGTTTTCCCGCAGGCGTAACAAAACGCACCGTCTTGGTGGCCGCGCTTACCGCTGGCTCGACCACGGTCATGTTGGCGGTGCTCCCCGCACTGCCGGCCGTTTGTGTGCTATCGACGCCGTTTGCCCGGTTGAAGGTGTATGTCGCGCTGTTGTTGAAGAGCAGACCGCTGCGGTTGGTGGGGGTATTGAGCAGTTCGACGATAAGCTCGATGACTGCCTGGCTATTGGCGGGAATGTCGATGCCGGTGATGGTATCTTCGATCACCAGATTGGTGTCGCTGCCACTGGTATTGGTCAGCGTCCAGAGGCCGCCCGAAACCACCCTTGCACTGACAAAACGTATGTCAGCCGCAGACACATTCACGTTATCGAGAATCCGGACGTCGTACAGAGGTACGGCGGTCGGGACCGCGGGCACAGCGATGCGGTAGGTGAACTGCTCGCCGATCGTAGCACTCGTCAGGGTATTCGCCTTCGCCAGCGGGCCGGGAGTCTGAATGAGCACCGTGGTAGGATCTTCGTCACCGACGACATCGGGGGAAGCGACGCCATTAGTGTACGGGTCATCACTGAGGACGGTGAAGTCGCCGACGGCGGTGAGGGTCGCCTGGTTGAGGACCGCGGTACCGTTCAGGAGGGTCGTTTTCAAGGTGATGTCGAAGGTGAAGACCAGCTCGCCGCCCAGGGCGATGTTCAGAGGGGCAGGACTGCCGCTAATCAGCAACTGGCCGGTCGCGGCATTCAAGGTATGGGTGGCCCCCGCCGGCAGTGTCACATTGCCAAACGACAGCAGATCGAAACTGCCGGGATCGAGGAGATCGCTGATGGTGATCCCGTCAATCGTCTGATCCACATTGAACAGGCGCAGCGTATAACGCAGCACGTCACCCGAAGCAGCCGTGGTGGTTGGGCTTACCTGGCTGGTCAGGTTCGCGACGGTTTTCTCAAAGTAGTAGCCGTGCAGCGCTGCCGTGACGGTATGACTGTCCTGAAAATCGACTACGGTTGGCGTGCCGTCGGTGAGGGTTCGGGTGAAGACGCGACGGCCGGAATAGGTGCTGTTCGCACTGAACCATCGGGTCGCACCGGCGACATTTGTCAGAGTTACTCCGTCATTGGTAAAACCGGGATCGAGCTGCGCCTGGTAGGTGATCAGCAGGTGCTGCTCGGGCGCGTTCGGACCCGCGGCGTCGGTCATGGTCAGCTCGAGCTGGCAACTGCTATAGTCGACCGTATAATCGCTGCCCGGGATCAGTGCCTTGACCAAAGTGACACCGTCGGACTGAACGATTCTGGCACTGAGCGTGGCAGTGGGATCGTTGACGCACATACCGGCCGGAATAGTGTCGATGATGGTGGTGTTCCAGGCATCTCCGCCGCCGTTGTTCTGGACATCGATGGTGAAGACCGCCATGTCCCCCACGTTCAGCGCCGTCGTCTTGCTCGTCTTGTCAACCACCAGGTTGGGCGCGACGATGGACATCGGCAGCGAAATACCCGACTCGCCGGGCAGGGGATTGAAGTATTCGTTGGCGTCCTGGATGCCGTCCTCATTGAGATCGATCCACCTTGAGAACGACCATCTGGCGGTATTAATGAACTGCATACCCGGCACGTTTATTGGTGTGTCGTTGAGGATTGCTGTCACTTCGACGACAACCTGGCTCCCGGCCATAATATTGGGCAGCATGAAGTGCAGGTACTTGTCGGTACTGTCAGCAAAATGCGTGATTGGCACCACTGTGGTGGTGTCCTTGTCATAAGCGTTCAGGCTCACCAGCGTCAGGTCGACGCCAATTGCGGTCAGGTCATCCACGACCGTTATGGTACCCAGATTATTCGGGGACGGATCGCCGGCCCGGAAGTTCATGGAGGGGAGCGTGAGCGTATAGGTGAAGGGTAGGCCGATGGTGGCGGTAGCGGCGGGGGACTGCTTGGCGATAGTTTCAGCGGGGATCATGAGATCCTGGCACGCACCACTGAAAGCGCCCTCCTCGGAGTTAACCACCCAGAGTTTGTGATCGATATTGGCACACGCCATGTTGCCGGAGAACCAAACGTTGTCGAACACAATCAGGTAGATCGAGGATTTATCAGGAGTGTAAAAATTCAGGGTCGGCGTCAGACCGTTGGGCCAGGCTGGCGAGATTGGAAAGTTGGAGAACTCGCAGTTCATGTCAATGCCGAAGGAACTGCCGGGGAGGTTTGCGCGAACAAAAGGGTCGTTGCCATCGACGACGGCGACTGTGTCTGTCGGGTTTTTCTTGTAGAAAGAGCACATGTCCGTCCCCGCCTGAGCCGGCGTGGTCGCACCCAGCAACAGGGCAAAGAGGAGCAGTAGCAGCGGGAAACCGAATCGACAGCCGCGTGTCGTCAGGGTTACAAGGAACCCTTCCCGGGCATTCCGGTTCGAACACATCTTGAGTTTTGTCCAGAAGTTCGACATGGCTCCCTTTAACATCATAAAAATTAGGTAGATATCTCTACTGTGCCCGTTAAAAGCGCTACGCGTCTCATTGAAAATAAAACAAGGGCGCTGATCTTCTGCCGAAGATGAGCGCCCTTGTGTCGGTAAAATAATACCGGTTGCCAAGATGCGTTTCCCATCTCTTCGGCAACCCGGCGATCCTGAAATCAGGACCCGTGGCTTTGCGTCACCAGATTGCTCTGGTTTTG
>PHAV01000016.1:66176-139708 GCA_002841765.1 Deltaproteobacteria bacterium HGW-Deltaproteobacteria-4
TTTTGCCCTTTCGGAGTACTTTTTCGATTGAGTTAAATCGTTACGAGCAGAACCCTGATGCTCTCTTTTTGTGTCGCGAGCTCAAAATAAAACAAGGGCACTCTCTTCTGCCGAAGATGAGCGCCCTTGTGTCGGTAAAATTAATACCGGTTGCCAAGATGCGTTTCCATCTCTTCGGCAACCCGGCGATCCTGAAATCAGGACCCGTGGTTTTGCGTCACCAGATTACTCTGGTTTTGCCCTTTCGGAGTACTTTTCAGGTTACAAGCTTTCGCTTGTGACCGTTAATACTGGTGGAGCTGAGCGGGATCGAACCGCTGACCTCTTGAATGCCATTCAAGCGCTCTCCCAACTGAGCTACAGCCCCTCTTAATCGGTGAGGCGGTTTATATCAAAGGGGCTCTTTCCTGTCAATATTTTTTTCGCGAGCCATGATTATTATCATCGTTATATGAAAGGACTGGGAAGAAAAGGCCTTAGAGGGGCGGATTCACCAGAGCACCGTCGACGGCGCCGGCATCGGTGATCCTGACCCGCCGCCCCTCGACCCGCAGCCGTCCCTCGGCAATCAACTGAATAGCCCGGGGATAAATTTGGTGCTCCTGTACCAGGATGCGTGCAGACAGACTCGCTTCGTCATCATCGTCAAGGATCGGCACCACCGCCTGAATAATGATCGGACCGGTATCGACGCCACCATCGACAAAGTGCACCGTGCAACCGGAGAAACGGGCGCCGGCCTCCAACGCCTTTTTTTGCACATGCAGCCCGGGAAAGGCCGGCAGCAGCGCAGGATGGATATTGATGATCCGTTCAGGAAAAGCAGCAATAAAGGGGTCGGAGATAAGACGCATAAAACCGGCAAGAACGACGAGATCGACACTGGCAGCCTGAAGGGCATGAACAACAGCCTGATCGAAAGCGGCGCGATCGGTAAAGGAACGATGATCGATGAGTGTCGTCGCAATCCCTGACTGCTCCGCCCGACTTAGGGCACCGGCACCGGGGACATTGGACAGAACCAAAACGATCTCGGCATCGATGCTGCCATCCGCACAACGATCGATAATCGCCTGAAGATTCGAGCCACTCCCCGAGGCCAGGACGCCGAGGCGCAGTTTACGCGGTGCGGACATGAACGGCTCCTTAAACGAATTCGACCTGCTCGCCCCCTTCGGGACATTTGACAATCTCGCCGATCAGATAAGGATGCTCGTTCAAGCCGGTTAAACGTGACATGATGTCGTCAACTTCCACGGCCGGGACGATGAGAATCATGCCGATGCCAGAATTGAAGGTGCGATACATCTCCAGTTCGGGGATATTTCCCCCCTCACGCAAGAGTTCAAAGATCGGCAACTTTGGCCAACTATCCTTGTGAAAGACGGCCCGACAATTGTGTGGCAGGACGCGCGGGACATTCTCAACCAGGCCGCCACCGGTGATATGCGCCATGCCTTTGATCGAGAAGTGCTTGAGGAGATTAAGCAGACTCTTGACATAGATCCGGGTCGGGGTGAGGAGTTCTGCCCCGATGCTCCGCTCCAGACCACTCACCGTGCTGTCAATCTTCAGTCCCATGCGCTCAAAAAGAATTTTTCGTGCCAGCGAATAGCCGTTGGAATGGAGTCCGGTGGAGGCGAGTCCGATAATCTTGTCGCCGACCGTAGAGGTCGAACCGTCAATGATATTGTCACGATCGACAACGCCGACAGTGAAACCGGCGAGATCGTATTCCCCTTCGCTATACATCCCCGGCATTTCGGCAGTCTCCCCGCCGACCAATGCACAGCCGGCCTGGATACAGCCCTCGGAGATGCCACGGACGATCTCCACCGCCTTCTCCGGCGAGAGCTTGCCGGTGGCCAGGTAGTCAAGAAAGAAGAGGGGTTCGGCCCCCTGGACAATGACATCATTGACGCACATCGCCACCAGGTCGATGCCGACGGTGTCGTGTTTATCCATCATGAAGGCGATCTTGAGCTTGGTACCGACGCCATCGGTCGAGGAGACCAGGGCCGGCTGCTTGTACTTGGCGGCGTTCAAGGAGAAGAGTCCGCCAAAGCCACCGAGGTCGCCCAGCACCTCCGGACGGCTGGTCGCCTTGACCAGAGGCTTGATCATCTGCACAAAACGGTTGCCGGCATCGATATCGACGCCCGCGTCCTTATAAGTCATGGAATCTTTCTGAGACAAAGTGTGGCTCCTTGCAGGAATTTAAGGCTACCATTAATAAATCAGGCCGATTCCTCTTGTCAACGGCAAAGGGAGGCTCAGAATTGCCGATTCGATGCAGATCAAGGATAAAAAACTCCTTTACTCTAAAAAGCACGCCCCTTTATGATGCAGAGCAATCCTGCGTCAAGAAAGATATTAGAAATAATCATGTTCACAATTCGTCCCTTGTGCAGCGATGACCTCCCCCGTATTCTCGCCATTGAACGTCAATGTCATGCTTATCCCTGGTCGGAAGAGATCTTTCACGACGAGATGAAGACAACACATTCACGTCTCTGGGTCGCTGTCGAGGAAGAAGAGATCGCCGGCTTCCTTTGCTGGTGGACGATCAGCGGTGAGATCGAAATTCAAAATATCGCAACGGCTCTGCGTTATCGCCGTAGCGGCGTCGGGCGCTGCCTGCTTGCGGCGATCCTCGCCGCAGCCAGGGCCGAGGGGATCAACCGGGCGCTCCTCGAAGTCCGGGTCAGCAATCTTGGCGCCATTAAACTTTACCGTGAATTCGGCTTCATCGATTGCTGTACCCGCCGCTGTTACTATGCTGATGGCGAAGATGCCCTGCTGATGGAATTGCCCCTGTCCCAGGACGGAATAAAGTCTATCTAAGATTGATTTGCTGCGCCAACTTTGCGTATAGTGCGCGTCATCTTTTCCCCTGTCGCGGAGTCCCCATGAAAAATTACAGCACCACCATCCTCGCCAATAACGAGATTGCCCCCGGCTATTTCCGCATGAAGCTCCTTGCCCCCGGCATCAGCACGCAAACGCAGCCGGGACAGTTCATCATGATCCGGCCGCAAACCGGCCTGCCGACCATGTTGCGCCGCCCCTTCGGCATCCTGCGCTGCGGCTTTCTCCCTCCCGAATGCGATGGTCTCCCCGAACGCGAGTACCTGGAAATTCTTTATAAAGTCGTCGGCAAGGGGACGGCTTTTTTGAGCGAACTCCACGCCGGCGACCGGGCCGAAGTCCTCGGCCCCCTCGGGCGCGGCTTTGACCTCGGAGCAATCGACAAGGAGAAGATCCTCGTCGGCGGCGGCATCGGCCTCGTCCCCTTGTATCTCCTGGCCGAAACGTTGATCAAACGTGGCGACAAAGTCCGCCTGTTGATGGGGGGCCGCACCCGCGACGACATCCTCTGCGTCACTGAATTCGAGCGCATCGGCGTTGAGACCTACGTCTCCACCGATGACGGCAGTCTCGGCGAAGCCGGCTTCGTCACCAATGTACTCAAGCGCAAACTCGACAAATATCCGCAGGCGGAAGTCTTTGCCTGCGGCCCGATGCCGATGCTGGCGGCGGTGGCACATATCTGCTCTGTCGATCATATCCCCCTGCAGGTCTCGCTGGAGGCACACATGGCCTGCGGCGTCGGCGCCTGCCTCGGCTGCGTCGTCAAGGGGGCCGGCCACAGCGAGCAAAACCCCCGCTATCTCTGCACCTGTAAAGCCGGCCCGGTCTTCACAGCGGACGAGCTTGACTGGGAGCGACTGGAGCATAAGGGCGAGAGCTGCACGAAAGGATGTGCATAATGACAAACGAGAAGATGAAACGTCCGAATCTGGCCGTGGAGATCGCTGGGATCAAACTGAAAAATCCGGTCATGCCCGCTTCCGGCACCTTTGGCTACGGCGAGGAATACGCTCCCTATCTCGACCTCAATTGCCTCGGCGCCATCGTCACCAAGGGTCTCTCCCTCAACCCCAAAGCCGGTAATCCGACTCCGCGCATCGCCGAGACCACAAGCGGCATGCTCAACGCCATCGGCCTGCAGAACGTCGGCATCGACGCCTTTGTGCAGAGTAAAGTCCCTTATTACCGCGGCGTCACCACTCCGATCATCGCCAACTTCTTCGGGAACACTCTGGAGGAGTACGGTGAAGTGGCGCGCAAACTTAACGATGTCCCGGAAGTCACGGCGGTCGAGCTCAACATCTCCTGCCCCAACGTCAAGCAAGGGGGGATTGTCTTTGGCACCGAAGCATCGGCCGCCAGTCAGGTCGTCGCTCTTGTCCGTAAGGCTCTGAACAAACCACTGATTGTCAAACTCACCCCCAACGTCACCGACATCACGATCATCGCCCGTGCCGTCGAAGAGGCCGGCGCCGACGCCATCAGCTGCATCAACACCATTACCGGCATGGCCATCGACATTCGCACCCGGAAACCGAAGATCGCCAACCGCACCGGCGGCCTCTCCGGCCCGGCGATCCGTCCGGTGGCGGTGCGCATGACCCATCAGGTAGTGCAAGCGGTGAAGATCCCGGTCATCGGTATCGGCGGCATCATGTGCGCCGAGGATGCCCTGGAATTTTTGATCGCCGGCGCCACGGCGGTGCAGGTCGGTACTGCCAACTTCATCGATCCGGCGGCGATGATTGCGGTGATTGAGGGGCTGGAGCGCTTTTTGATGGAAGAGGGGTTGGATGATATTCGCCAGGTGATCGGCAGTTTGCAGTCATGAAAACCGGAATATCCGAGGACGAAGGCCGACTGCAACGACGCGCCGTCTTCTTCCTCACTCTCACCACTCTCCTTTGGGGAGGGAGCTTTCTCTTTACCAAGCTCGGCGTCCGCGATTTTCCACCAGTGACCTTCATGACCCTGCGCTTTGCCGGCGCCGCCCTGCTGATGGCGGCGTTCTGCACCCGGCGCCTGCCCCGCCTGACCCTGAAAGTGACGGCCCGCGGCGCCCTGATCGGCACTGCCCTGGCGGCAGCCAACATTATGTTTGTCACGGGAATCAGCGGCACGACAATCTCCCGGGCCGGCTTCCTCAACAACCTCTTTGTCTTGATCATCCCGCTCCTGAGCTTCCTCCTCTGGCAGACGCGTCTGGAAATCGCCACCCTCTTCGGGGTGCTGCTGGCGACCGCCGGCCTGACGCAACTAGCCGAAGGGGGGCTGGAGGGTTTTAACCGCGGCGATCTCTTTTCCACGATTTGCGCCCTCTTTATCTCGGTGCATATCCTTTCGGTCGCAAAATTCATGGGCGATGCGGATGTGCGCCTGGTGACCTTCATCCAATTTGTCGCCGTGGCCCTGTGGGGGAGTCTGGCACTCCTCTTTACCCCGGCGGCGATCCTCCATCCCGGCCCGCTGGCGTTGATCTCCCTTGTTTATTGCATCATCTTTCCGACCGTCATTGCCTTTACCCTGCAAAATACCTGGCAACGCTTTATCAGCCCGACCCAGGCTGGCCTCCTTTACACCCTTGACCCGGTATGGAGTCTTCTCGGCGGCCTCTTTTTTCTGCGGGAAGAGTTGAGCCGCAGGGAATGGCTCGGATGTGTTCTCCTTTTCAGCGCCGCCCTCCTCCCTTTGCTCTTCAGGCTGCGGCGCGAACAAAGGAGTCCGGCATGAAAATCACCCTCTTCTCTCCTGCCAAGATTAACCTCTGCCTGCATGTCCTCGGCAAACGCCCGGACGGCTACCATGAACTGGCGATGTTGATGCAGAGCCTCGACTTTGGCGACACAGTGGAGATACACCTCACCGATCGTCCCGGTGAGGTGCTTGTCGATTGTGCCGGGGTCGACCTTCCGACTGGCGATGAAAACATCGCGGCTAAAGCGGCACGGCGGATGCTCTCCCTCAGCAACATGCAGGCCGGGGTGCGGATTGACATCGACAAAAAAATCCCGGTGGCAGCCGGTCTTGGCGGCGGTTCCTCCAATGCCGCGACCACCCTGCTCGGGTTGAACAAACTGCTCAATCTGCAACTCTCAAAAGAAGAATTGATGGCCGAAGGGGTTAAACTCGGAGCTGATGTTCCTTTCTTCCTCTTTGCCGACAAGGCATGGGCGACCGGGATTGGAGACCAACTCGCATCCGTCCCCCCTCTCCCCCCAGTCTGGTATGTTCTGGTCAACCCGGAAATCTCCATCTCGACAGCATGGGTTTATCAAAATTTGGGGTTGACAGCGCCCCCCATTCTGACTAAACTTCCCCGGTTTCCTACTACCGTGGACGATCTTGTCGCGATTATGGAGAATGATCTGGAACGGATAACGATCGATCACTATCCGTTACTTGCTGAAATCAAAGGCAAACTGATCGAGCTTGGAGCCAAGGGGGCCTTGATGTCCGGAAGCGGCTCGACCCTCTTCGGAGTTTTTGCCGAAGAGACTCAAGCGCATGCTGCGGCAGAAATCCTTCGGGCCGGCAGCGATTGGCGCATTATCACAACAAAACCGTTATCCGTAGAGAAAAAATAAAGAGATTCGTAATTATTGGGGCGTCGCCAAGCGGTAAGGCACCGGATTTTGATTCCGGCATTCCCAGGTTCGATCCCTGGCGCCCCAGCCACAAAATCAGTTTATGTCGCAAAAGCAGGTGACGCGGCATAACAGCAGCCGTCAGGTCATGGCTCGCCATGACCTGAGTTTTTCCGGGCAACCACGAGGTAGCGGCAATGAATAAACTCAAGATCTTTTGCGGAAACTCCAACCCTGCCCTGGCCCGTGAAATCTGTGATTGCCTGAATATCAATCTCGGCAATGCCAAAGTGAAAAACTTCTCTGACGGCGAAATCATGGTTGAAATCGGCGAAAACGTCCGCGGCGCCGAAGTTTACGTTCTGCAGTCAACCTGCTCCCCGACCAACAATAACCTGATGGAAATGCTGATCATGATCGATGCACTGAAACGTGCTTCGGCAGAAAAGATCACTGCGGTTATTCCTTACTTCGGTTATGCCCGCCAGGATCGTAAGGTTGCCCCGCGGACGCCGATCACCAGTAAACTTGTCGCCGACCTTATCGAGACCGCCGGTGCTGACCGCGTCTTGACCATCGATTTGCACGCCGGTCAGATTCAAGGCTTTTTCAATGTCCCGGTCGACCACCTTTACACCAACCCGGTCATGCTCCATGACATGGGGAATCGCTTTAAAGAGCGGGTAGTGGTGGTCTCGCCGGATGCCGGTGGCGTTGAGCGTGCCCGCGCTATCGCCAAACGTCTTGATGCCGGACTGGCCATCATTGACAAGCGCCGCAGCGGACCAAACGTTTCCGAGGTCATGCACATCATTGGCGATGTTGCCGACCAGACCTGTATTATTGTCGATGACATGATCGATACTGCCGGCACCCTGTGTCAGGCGGCCAAAGCGATCAAGGACAGCGGCGCCAAAGAAGTCTACGCTTATGCAGCGCACGCGGTCCTTTCCGGCCCGGCACTTGAGCGGATCAACGCCAGTTGCCTTCATGAAGTGGTTGTAACCAATACTATTCCGGTGCAGGACAAGACAGCTGAGTGCTCAAAATTACGGGTTCTCTCCGTTGCTGATCTCCTGGCCGAAGCTATCCGCCGCATTCATGGCGACGAATCGGTCAGTTCCCTCTTCGTCTAATCCACTGAATCATTGAACCGATCAACGATATAAACGCTACACGTCTCTTTTAAGAGTGAATGGAGGAAGATCATGTCACAAGCTGAATTGAACGTTTCTACCCGCACCCGTCTCGGCAAAGGGGGCAATCGTGTCCTGCGCAGCCAGGAACAGGCTCCGGCCGTTGTCTATGGCAAAGGGATGGATCCCTGCGCCATTACCATTGACCCGAAAACCTTTAAAAAAGCCCTCGGTCGCGACATTAACACCCTGATCACCCTCAAGGGAGAAGGTCCCTTTGACGGCAAGGTCGTTATCGTCAAAGAGATCAAGAAGCATGCGATCCGTCGCAACATCATGCATGTTGATTTTTTGGCGATCGACCTGACCAAACCGGTGCAGGTTATGGTTCCGTTGCACACCGTCGGTAAATCCCAAGGGGAAAAGGACGGCGGCAGCTTGCAGATGATTCGCCATGAACTTGAAGTTTCCTGCCTGCCGACAGCAATTCCTGCCGCGATCGAAATTGATGTCACCGCGCTGAAAGTCGGTACCGTTCTTCACGTCAACGACCTTCAACTCCCCGCCGGAGTCGAAGCGCCGCACGATGTCAACTTCACCATCCTCACCGTCACCGGCATTACCGCTGAAGCAGAGGAACAGGCCGAGGCCTGATCCTTAACGCATGAAGTTGATCGTCGGCCTGGGCAATCCCGGCCCCAAGTATGACGGCACCCGACACAATGTCGGGTTCATGGTGGCGCGAAGACTGGCGGAACAATCCGGGATCGCCCTGAAGCGCCAAGGTCATCAAGGCATATACGGCGTCGGTCGCATCGCAGGGATCGAAGCAATGATCCTGCTGCCGCAAACATTTATGAATGTCAGCGGCACCAGCGTAACCTCGGCCTACAAATCCCTCGGCATCCCTCCGGGGGATTTGATTGTCATACACGATGACATTGACCTCCCTTTCAGTCGCTTGCGACTGCGGATCGGGGGCGGACACGGCGGCCACAACGGCATTCGCAGCATCGCAGCCACGCTCGGCACCGGCGACTTCTGCCGACTCAAGATCGGAGTCGGTCGACCGCAAGCAGGAGGGGTCGCAGACTATGTCCTCGGCAACTTTGACGTAACGGAACGACAGCAGCTCCCCGAATTGCTCGATCTCGCAGTTCAGGTCATCGAGACAATCGCCACAAGCGGCAGCGCGGCAGCAATGAACGAGTTCAACAATCAGCAGGTTCTTTCATGACCCATAGAATATTGCCCACGAAAGAGAGGAGCTCCGCAAGATGGAACTGCAACATCTAGCCCCCATACTGGGGATCATCGGCTTTGTCATCGCCATCCTGATCTACAACGTCATCAAGGCCGAACCAGTCGGTAACGAAAAGATGGCAGAGATCGGCGACGCCATCCGCGCAGGTGCGATGGCCTTCCTTAAACGCGAGTACACAGTGCTGGCGGTCTTCATCGTTCTGGTCTTCATTTTGATCAGTATCGCACCGAGCCTCGGCATCAATTCAGCTTTGGCCTTTCTGGGCGGTGCATTATGTTCGATGCTCTGCGGTTTCATCGGCATGAAAGCTGCGACCCATGCCAACGTCAGAACTGCCGAAGCGGCCCGTACCGGCGGCCAAAGCAAGGCGCTGATGATCTCTTTCAACGGCGGCGCAGTCATGGGACTCTCGGTTGCATCGATGGGTCTGATCGGGGTCGGTGTTGCCTATATCATCTTCGGTGGCGATCCAGCGACCTCCGTCTACATCAACGGCTTCGCCATGGGCGCCTCCTCGATCGCTCTCTTCGCTCGCGTCGGCGGCGGCATCTACACCAAAGCTGCTGACGTCGGTGCTGACCTGGTCGGCAAAGTCGAGGCAGGAATTCCTGAGGATGATCCCCGCAACCCTGGCGTCATCGCTGACAACGTCGGTGACTGCGTCGGTGACACTGCCGGTATGGGTGCTGACATTTTCGAATCGTACGTCGGCTCGATCATTGCCACCGTAGCCATCGCTGCTGCAGCTAGTGCCGGCTTGATGAGCACTTTGGCCGGGCAACCGGTTGAGGTCGGTTCTGATCTCTTTCGCCTGACCCAGTCGAACGCCATGCTCCTGCCGCTGGTTCTCGCCATGGCCGGACTGATCTTCTCGCTGATCGGTGTCGGCTCGATGAAATTCCTCAAGAATATCGACCCGGCTGCCGCCCTGCGCTATACCACCTTTGTCGCTGCCGGCGGCTTCCTGGTCGCCACCTTCTTCATCACCCGGGCCATGCATATCAGCAACGGCGTCTTCTGGGCCGTTCTCGCCGGCACCCTGGCCGGGATCGCCATCGGCCTGATCACCGAGTACTACACCTCAGCGTCACCGGTCCGCCGCATTGCCGATGCCAGCAAGACCGGCCCGGCAACCAACATCATCCACGGACTGGCTGTCGGCCTCGAGAGTTGTGTGCTGCCGATTCTGGTTATCTGTGTCGGAATCTTTGTCGCGAATCAATTTGCTGGACTCTACGGTATCGGCATTGCCGCTGTCGGCATGCTCGCCACCGTTGGCGTCACCATGACCGTCGATGCCTATGGCCCGATCGCCGATAATGCCGGCGGCATTTCCGAGATGGCCGGTCTCGGCCCGGAAGTCCGCAAAATCACCGACGGCCTCGACGCCATCGGTAACACCACTGCCGCCGTCGGCAAGGGTTTTGCTATCGGTTCCGCTGCTCTCACCGCCCTGGCCCTCTTCTCCGCCTATGCCAGCGCTGTTAAACTTGAGTCGATCAACCTGCTCCAGCCGCTGACCGTTATCGGTCTGTTGATCGGCGGGGCGATCCCCTTCTTTATCGGTGCCCTGACCATGACCTCGGTCGGCCGGGCTGCCGGCAAGATGGTCGATGAAATTCGTCGTCAGTTCCGCGAAATTCCCGGCCTCCTCGAAGGATTGCCAGGAGTCAAGCCGGAGCCGGAGAAGTGCGTCGACATCTCCGCTCGCGCCGCTCTGCGCGAGATGATCCTCCCCGGCGTCGTGGCAGTCGTCTCTCCGGTCCTGGTCGGTCTGCTCCTGGGCAAAGAAGCTCTCGGCGGCATGCTCGCCGGTGCCACCCTGGCCGGGGTACTGATGGCCCTCTTCATGTCCAACGCCGGCGGCGCCTGGGACAACGCCAAGAAGTTCATCGAAAAGGGTGAACTGACCGGTGAAAAGAAGGGTGGCGATGCTCACAAGGCGGCTGTTGTCGGCGACACTGTCGGCGACCCGTTCAAGGACACCTCCGGCCCGGCGATGAATATCCTGATCAAATTGATGAGTGTCGTGTCGCTGGTTATCGCTCCGCTTTTGGTCTGATAGCTCGCTATAAAGTTCCAGTTATTTTTCCGGAGAATAGCCGGGGCCGCAGCGCCCCGGCTATTCTCCGTTTAAGGAAGGATTCTCCATGGGGTTCAAATGCGGCATCGTCGGACTTCCCAACGTCGGCAAGTCGACCATCTTCAATGCCATCACCAGTGCCGGGGCCGAAGCGGCCAACTATCCTTTTTGCACCATTGAGCCGAACGTTGGCGTCGTCTCGATGCGTGACAAGCGACTGGAAGCCCTTGCTGAAATCGTCAACCCGCAACGGGTTCTGCCGACAGCCATGGAGTTTGTCGATATTGCCGGCCTGGTTAAAGGGGCGAGTCAAGGCGAGGGACTGGGCAATCAATTTCTCGGTCATATCCGGCAAGTCGAAGCGATTGCCCATATTGTCCGCTGTTTCGAAGATGAAAATGTCGTCCATGTCGACGGTACCGTCGATCCTCTGCGCGATATTGAAGTCATCCAGACGGAACTCAACCTTTCCGATCTCGATACTGTCGATAAACGCATTTCCCGGTCTGAAAAGCAGGCGCGTAGCGGCGACAAAAAACTCCAGGAGGAACTCGCCGTACTGATCAAGGTGCGCGAAGCCTTGAACAATGGCAGGACAGCACTTTCCTGTGATTTGAGCAGCGAAGAGCGACTGATCCTGCGTGATCTGCACCTGATTACCGATAAACCGGTCCTGTATGTCGCCAATGTCAGCGAAGACGATCTTGACGGCAAACATCCTTTTGTCGAAAAGGTCCGCGCTCACGCCAAAGCAGAAGGGGCAGAGTTCGTCATTATCTGCGGCAAGATCGAAGCGGAGATTGCGGAGTTGTCAGAGGACGAAAAGATCGACTTTCTGCAGGATCTCGGCCTGGAAGAATCCGGTCTCGACCGGATGATTCATGCCGGATACAAACTCCTGGGCTTGATCACTTACTTTACCGCGGGAGTCAAGGAAGTCCGCGCCTGGACTATTCCCAAAGGCGCCAAAGCGCCGCAAGCAGCCGGAGTCATTCACACGGACTTTGAAAAAGGCTTTATCCGCGCCGAAGTCATCGCCTATGAAGACTTTATCGCCTGTCGCGGTGAAGCCGGTGCCAAAGAAAAAGGCCTCATGCGCCTGGAAGGCAAAGAATATGTCGTCAAGGACGGAGACCTTATGCATTTCCGCTTCAATGTTTGATCCCGAAAAAACCACATTGAAAAAACCTTGCTCCAGACAGACCATTGTGCTAAAAGTTTCCGTTCGATAAGGTGATGGCGCTTTCATGAGCGAACCATCTCTCCTTGCTCCGGCATGGTGCCGGGGCTTAATACCCACAAGGAGTTCAGCATGACACGTACGTACGAATCAATCTTCATCGTCCGCCCGGATTTGACCGGTGACGCCTACACGGCTGTTATCGACAAGTTCAAAGGGGTCCTGACCGATCAGGGCGCATCGATCATCAAGGTCGATGAATGGGGAGTCCGCAAGTTGGCCTATACGGTCAAAAAACAGAACCGCGGCAGTTATGTCCTGGTAATCTTTGAAGCCGATCCGAAGGTGATCCTCGAATATGAGCGCCGTCTGCGCCTCGATGAATCGATCATCAAGTTTATCAACATTCACCTCGAAAAAGGTTTCGTACTGCCGGCAGTGGCAGTGGAAGCTGTTGCGACAACGGCCGCTGAAGAGCCCGCCGAGGATGATCTGCTGGTAAACGCCGAAGAAGCTGCCGAAGAAAACGCCTGATCACTGTCACGGAGGAGATAAAAGATGGCTTACGAAAAGAGACCGAGCGCCCCGGGTGGTGCCCGTAGACGTTTTACCCGCCGCAAAGGCTGTCGTTACTGTGCAGACTCTGCATTGAAAATCGATTATAAGGAGACAAAATCCCTCCGCTACTTCATCTCAGAGCGGGGCAAAATTGTGCCGCGTCGTATTTCCGGCAACTGCGCAGAACACCAGCGCAAAGTCAACGAAGCGATCAAACTGGCCCGCAATATTGCACTGCTCCCGTTCACTGCGGGACAGGGCGATTAAACCGAGACTTCTGCCCATATGTTTACGGGCATAGCCCCTCTTTTGGGGGCCATACTGGCAACTGTCGGACTGGTCTTTGCGGCAGGCGCACTTAAAGCAACGTCGTTCTTTTTCAACCTGCTGGTTCCATTACCGATTGCAGCATTGACCTTGCGTCAAGGGTTGCTTTCGGGGCTGATTGCTTTGGTCGCGTCCGCTGGTTTTCTTGCTGCGGTCAGCCCTGCCGGCGGGTTGGTTGCTTACCTGCTGCAATTCAGCATCGCCTCCCTGCTGCTGCCCTTGCTGATGCGGCAGGGACGACACTGGGACAAAGCAATCGCCATATCATGGGCGATGATGTTTTTAACCGTGGCCATTGTCATGGTCGCAGAAGCAGCAACGCAGGGCATCTCCCTTGATTCCATGCTCAATGACTATATTGGACGAGAGATTGGACAGCTCAAGGAACTCTACAGCCAGTCAGAAGATCTGCCAGCTGAACAAAAAGAGCAACTCCTGACTGTTCTTGATGACCTGGGAAAGACCATGGGGATTATCTGGCCAGCGATAGTGGCATTTCTGGCCGGTTTTTTACTCCTGATACAGGTTTTTCTCCTTTGGTTGCTCCCGGCGACCCGGAACCTGGTTCCCGGACCAGCCTTTATTGACTGGAAATTGCCGGACTATCTGGTCTGGCCAATGATAACCGCCGGGTTTGCTGCTTTTTTTGCAACGGGAACGCCCCAGACGATCGCCATTAACCTGCTGGTTATCTTGTTTCCGCTCTATTATCTGCAGGGACTGGCTATCGTCACTTATTATTTTCAGCAACGCGGCACTTCGCTGTGGTTGCGCGCGATTTCTTATCTGTTTTTAGCTCTCTTCAATCCCCTCCCCTTCCTTTTGGCCGGGGTAGGACTCTTTGATCTCTGGGGTAATTTCAGAACAAAACGCGTCAAACCGAACTCAGACTAAGATACTTTCTCGCAGGAGGATAGCGATGAACATCATTCTCACCGAAAACGTCGAGGGCCTCGGCAAAATCGGCGACCAACTCATGGTCAAACCCGGTTATGCCCGTAACTATCTCGTTCCTCAAGGCCTTGCTGTCGTGGCAAACCTTAGAAATCTCAAGGAACTTGAGCACAACAAGCGTCAACTTGCACACAAAGTGCAAAAGCAGATTCAGGATGCTGAACTGCTTAAAGCACAAATCGAAAAGATCAACTTCGTCTTCGCATTACGCGCCGGTGAAGAAGGAAAACTCTTCGGCTCGGTTACGTCGCTTGATATCGCGACGAAATTGTCGGAGAAGGGGATTGAAATTGATCGCAAGAAGATTGTTCTCGATGATCATATCAAGACCCTTGGCGAACACGCCGTTTCGATCAAACTTTCGGCCGGTGTTGTTGCCACAATCAAAGTTGTGGTCAACGCAGCTGAATAATTTGCCTCAATAGACGAGGGGTCCTTTACTGACCCCTCGTCGCTCATTCTGGTCACCCCCTGTTATGTCTGAAGAGTACGCGTCCCGCCGGCTGCCGCCGCAAAATATCGAAGCTGAGATGTCTGTACTTGGGGGCATCCTCCTCGAAAACGATGCGCTGAACCGCGCCGTCGAAATATTGCGCCCTGACGACTTCTACCGCGGCAGTCACGGCAAAATCTTTTCAGCCCTCCTCGAACTTTCTGATCGCGGCGAACCTGCTGACCTTGTCACCCTGACCGGTGTACTGCAAAGTCGCGGCGAGCTCGAAGCGATCGGCGGCTCTTCCTACCTGGCGACCCTGGTTGACTACGTTCCGACTGCTGCCAATATCCTGTATTACAGCCGCATCGTCAAAGAGAAGGCACTGAACCGCCAGATCATCAATGTTGCGACGGAGATCGCCGGGCGCGGCTATGATGGCGGACAAGCCGATACGCTTCTCGACTGGGCAGAGAAGTCGATATTTGAGCTGACGGCGATGAAGACCCAGCAATCGTACTTTTCCGCCCGCGAAGTGGTCAAGTCGACTATCGCCATCCTCGAAACTCTTTACACACGCAAAGAACTGGTCACCGGTATTCCCACCGGCTTTGCCCAGCTGGACGAAATGACTGCCGGATTCCAGTCCGGAGATCTGATTATCATTGCTGCCCGCCCGTCGATGGGTAAGACGGCTTTTGTCCTCAATCTGGTTGAACATTCGGCTATCTCCGGTTCCAAACCGGTGACCGCCCTGATCTTCTCCCTGGAGATGAGTAAAGAGCAGCTTGTCCAGCGCTTCCTCAGCTCAATTTCACACGTCGATGCCAGCCGCATGCGCCGCGGTCAATTTGGCGATTCTGATTGGCCAAAACTCTTTGAAGCGGCGGATCGTATTGCCAAATCGCAGATTTTTATTGATGACACTCCCTCCATTTCCATCCTCGAATTGCGCGCTAAGGCACGGAGACTCAAAGCCGAGAAGAATCTTGATCTGATTGTTGTCGACTACCTGCAACTGATGTCCGGATCAAATCCCGAGAGCCGGCAACAGGAAATTTCTGAAATCTCCCGTTCCCTCAAGGGCCTCGCCAAAGAGCTCCACGTGCCGGTGATTGCTCTTTCCCAGCTGAATCGCTCTCTGGAAAATCGCACCGACAAACGACCAATCATGGCGGATCTCCGCGAATCCGGCGCCATCGAGCAGGATGCCGATGTGATTATGTTTATTTATCGTGATGCTGTCTATTGCGAAGAGTGCAGAAACCGGGAGAAGGTTTGTGAAAAAGGTCACGAAAAAGACGCAGAAATCATCATCGGCAAACAGCGTAATGGTCCGATTGGCACCATTAAACTCATCTTCCGTGGTGAATATACCCGCTTTGAAAATCGTTCCGATCGCGATGAATTCTCTTCGTAACCGCCAAAAAACTAGCCACTTAAAGGACAAAGAAAAAGGCCGTTTCCCTGAATCTGGAGACGGCCTTTTTTTTGATCTTAAAAAAGAGAATGTGAATCGCGGATTGCTCTCTACTGCCTGGAGGTGGAGACTGTCGTTGTCGCAAACTCTGCTGTAACAGCATCAGCCTCAATCTCTTCCGATTTGAGTGGGAACGTGCCGAGGCGTGGCGATACAGGAATGACCGCTTCTGCTTCTGGTTCGACATCCTCATCAATATCGTCCCCCTCTTCTCCCAACTCTTCATCCCCGTCAACATAACCCGCCTCAAGAACCAGTTCCGGTACTACCTGCGTAGACAGTTCAGCTTCAAGTACTGCCATCGCTTCGCTTTCTGCACTTACACCTGATGCTATTGCGGAAATAAGCGATGAATCAACTTCAGCACCGGTCACCTGACGTGCCAGCATCTCCAGATCAATTTCACCCGGCAGAAAGGTCGCCGTTCGTTTGGCCCCGACATAACGCTTGACGTAATAGGGGTGATTCACATCGGAAATCACCACCTTGCGTTGGCGACTTGAAGCATGAATCATCTTGCCGTTACCGAGGTAAATGCCGACATGGGTAGGATATTTTTTACTGGCACGTGTCCGGAAAAAGAGCAGGTCGCCACTTGCAAGGCTGGGTCGATCAATCTTCATACCGACTGCGTACTGTTCACGGGCAGTACGCGGAAGGTTGATGTCGAACTCACGAAAAACCTGCTGCACAAAACCGGAGCAATCTGTCGAGCTACGGCTCTCCGCTCCATAACGGTAAGGGATGGAGAGATAAGTTCTGGCAATCGGCTCAACGCCGACAGTCTCAAGGGAATCGTCATAATGGCCATCTGCGTTGGGGACTGCAATCCGGGAGATAGCCGGCCTGGATTCTTCGACGCTCGCGTTCGCGTGAACTTTTCCCTCCGACTTTGCTTTCCCCGAAACGATCAGAGTTTGGCCGATCTTCAATCGGGAATCTTTCAATCCGTTCAGTCGTTTCAGCTCGGCCAGCTTCATGCCGTAGCGGCGGGCGATGGTAGAAAGATTATCTCCTGAACGCACTTTGTATTTCTGGGTAACGGCGGCGGATTTTTTCTTCGCCTTTACACTCGCAGGGGCGGGCGTGGCATAAGACAGGGTCGCGACCAGAAAGAATCCTATTATTAAAAAAAACAATGTTTTCAACATGCTGCCCCGTATCAGAAAAGTGCACTATGAAATAGTTGGGTATTTTACTGAGGCAGAGGAATTACCGCAAGAAAAAACAAAAAAAACAAAAAATCGACGGTTACAAGTTTCGGCCGGAGGCTGATGATTTTGACCGTTATTGCATGCTCCAACTGACCGGGTTAGACGCAAATACGGCGGAATCAAAATGGATTCCGCCGTATTATTCAGATAAAAACATCTGGTTCAAATGTCAAAATTTTTCGTGATAAGCCTTGACCTGTGCAGCAAAATTTTTACCAAATTCAAAACAATCTTCCTCATCACTGCGCGAAGGCCGATAAGCAAGATGGATCCCGGGCTCAACCACTTCGAGCCCCATCTTCTGCCCCTCGGCAAGGATCTCCTTGAGGGCGCCGCCCCCCCAGCCGTAACTGCCAAAACCACTGATAATCCGGTTGGTCGGGCGCAGACCACGCACATGATAAAGAAATTCGGCAATAGACGGGAACATCAGATTGTTCAATGTCGGTGAACCGATCAAGGAGCCGCGCGACCGCCAAAACTCCTTGATGGCGATACTGTTTGGGGTGGCGCGCAGCTTGATGACATTCACCTCAACACCGGCATCCCGAATGCCGGCGGCAATCGGGATGGTCATCTCTTCGGTGCTGTGCCACATGGTGTCATAGATAATCGCCACGCTTAAGTCGGCCTTACCGATCGCCATATCATTATACATCTGCAGAACCCGGCGGGGATCCTTACGCCAAATAATGCCGTGATCAGGGGCGATCATTTCAATCTCTAGGCCGAGTTTGACAATCTCCTCAATTTTACGCCGGATCAAACCGCCAAAGGGCATAAGAATATTCGCATAATATTCGATCACGGCGTCGTCGAGATCTTCGACCGAGACCGACTTGATATACTCGTCGTCGTAGCGCTCCGCCGCCGCAATGTGCTGACCAAAGGCATCCTGGCTGAAAAGAATTTTCTCCTCGGCAATATAGGTCATCATCGAATCCGGCCAATGGAGCATCGGCGTTTCGATAAATTGTAATGTCAGCCGCCCGGTCTTCAAAGTGTCACCGGTTTTAACGATCCTGATTTTCCAACGACTGGTGTCAAAGAATCGATCCAGCCCGCGTTTCCCCTTTTCAGAGATGAAAATGGTCGCGCCCGGTGCCAACTCCATAATCCGGTCAAGACTCGAGGCGTGGTCATTCTCGATATGATTGATCACGACATTCTTGATCTTGGAGGGGTCAATGAGATTTCCGATGCAACGCAAGGTTGCGTCGGCAAAGTCATGTTTCACCGTATCGATGAGGGTAATCTCGTCATCAAGGAGGAGATAATTATTGTACGTCGTTCCACGGGGAGTGACATAACCGTGAAAATCGCGCACTGCCCAGTCGATTGCTCCGACCCAATAGATCGAATCCCTGATTTCAACTGCTTTCATGATTTCACCTCAAAATCGTTACCAGATTGCCCGTAGCCGCAGTTCAGATCTCTTCAAACTGATCTGGTCCAACTCCACAGTCAGGACAGGATTCCGGCGGTTCATTTCCTTCATGAATATAACCACAAACCAGACAACGCCACTTTTTCATCGTTCGTCTCCTTTTATTTTCAAGATAACCGGAGGATCCGGTGAGTTAAAAACTATCTTATTTATCAGGCAAAGTCTACCATTTTTGTATCAATTCCAAGAGCATTCAGGACCACTAAAAAATCTGCCGGCAATGGCGCCGACAACGTTTGTCTCTGTCCGGAGTGCGGATGTATCATGCTTAAAGAAAGAGCGTGGAGAAGATGACGCGGCAGAGGAATGCTTCCGGTGACAAGGGGCAGCACTGCCATACCGCCATAAAGTATATCACCTAATAGCGGAAATCCAAGCCCCGCCAGATGGACGCGGATTTGATGCGTGCGCCCGGTGCGGGGGCGGGCAACTACCAGGGCCACACCGTCGTGGCAGGCCAGAGTGGCAAAATCGGTCTGCGCCGCCAAACCGCCGCTGGCGACTGACACCGTCCGGCCGCGTACCCCCGCCTTGAGATGATTGCTGACGGTAAAGTGCTCGGGCGGTGTGCCGCTCACCAATGCGAGATAAGTCTTCTCAATCCGGTGCTCGCTGAACTGACTGGACAGAGAGAAGTTCGCCACCCGCGTCAAGGCAAAGAGGAGTAGACCGGTGGTATCGGCATCGAGACGATGGAGCAGGATTGGACGCGTCATCCCTGCGTTCTCGGCAAATAATGCACTGACGAGATCAAGGGCATTAGGGCGACCGCTGACGGTCGGATGGGCCGGCAGTCCCGCTGGTTTGTTAATCGCCAGAAGATTCTCGTCCTGCCACAAAATGGAGAGTTGCGGGACTACGAAAGAAGGAGCTTCACCATCAACGGTCAACTCGATCCGTTCCCCCCCCTGCAAAACGATTCCGGCACGAACGACACTACGACCATCGACAAAGACCTGGCCGCTATCGAGAGCCCGCTTGATCGTCTTACGGGAAATAGGGGCGATGGCTCCCACAAGATAACGATCGAGACGCACTCCCTGAGCTGTCGCCGGCACGAGCAGGCGCTCCCGACGCTGCGCAGTCATAGCAGCACCCCATGCGCTCCCTGTGCATCAACTCCAACGACCTTTACAGTAACTGCTTGACCGACCAGAACGGCAGCACCGACAAAACGAATCGGCAGATAATTGCGACTAATGCCGCGCAGCACTCCTCCTTTCCCTCCCCCTTCAACCACCACTTCCAGCTCGCGACCGATAAAGCTCCGGGTAAAAGCCTCGAGCTTGACACTCCCAAGGGTGCGCAGTTGTGCCGCCCGCTCCTTGGTCACCTCCGTCGCCACCTGCCCGTTCATGAGGGCTGCAGGGGTGCCGGGGCGTTTGCTGAAGGGAAAGACATGCAGGTGCGTCACCGGCAACGTCTCGATCAGTGCCAGCGTATGCGCAAACTCAACATCACTCTCGCCGGGGAAACCGGCGATGAGGTCGAGGCCGATGGCAAGATCAGGGACTCTGGCAGCCAGGCCCTCGATCAGGGCACGAAAGAATGTCGTATCGTAGTGCCGGTTCATGCGGGCGAGAACAGCATCATCGCCGGCCTGTAAAGGAATATGGAGATGCGGGCAGAGGACCGGCGAGGTTGCCAGCAGCTCGATCAACTCTTCGGGGATCTCGGTCGGCTCGATCGAGCCGAGACGGAGACGATGCACGGAAGAGGCAGCCAGGAGGCGCTTGATCAGAGTGACAAGATTGGTGGGAGTTTCAAGATCGAGACCATAACCGCCAATATGAATGCCGGTCAGAACTACTTCCGGATATCCGGCCGCAACCAGCTGCTGCACCTGCTCCAGAACCAGCTCCGGTGCCACAGAGCGGCTCGGGCCGCGGGCAAAGGGGATAATACAATAAGAACAGAAGGCGTTACAGCCGTTCTGGATCTGCACAAAAGCCCGGCTGCGCTCGGCAAAGGACGTTAAACTCGGCACGCTTCCGCCGGCTTGACGAAGGTCGGAGACATGAACCTGCTCTCCCCCCTCTTCGCCGAGAAGCCGGAGCAAGTCCTGTTTTTCAGCGTTGCCAAGGACGAGGGCCACACCGGGAAGAGCGCGTAGCGCCGCGGGATCGATCTGCGCATAGCAGCCGGTGACGACCACCCGGCAGTCGGGATTGAGACGGCGGGCGCGGCGAATGAGGTTACGCGATTGACTGTCGGTGGCAGCGGTGACGGTGCAAGTATTGACAATGACCAGTTCGGCGCCGGCGTCAAAAGGGAGGATTGTCCAGCCGGCAGCAACAAGTTGCTCTTCCAGGGCGGCCGATTCGAACTGATTGGTCTTGCAGCCGAGGGTGGCGAGGGCAGCCGTACGGATCAAATTCATTGAATCCACCCGCCCCCAAGGACGCGATCGCCATCATAAAAAACTGACGCCTGGCCCGGCGTCACTCCGGTCTGGGGCTGATCGAAGGTGACAAGAAGACTACCGTCAGCATTGGGAGTGAGGAGGGCAGGCGCTTCGTGATGACGATAACGGATGCGGCAGTTAGCGCGCAGCGGGTCAGCAAGGGGGGGAATCGTCCAGCACAGATTGCGCAGGAGCAAGGACGAAACCTGAAGAAATTCCTCTTCCCCGACGATCACCTCATGGCGCTGCGCATCGATGCGCACGACATAAAGGGGATGCGGCCAGGCAATACCGAGACCACGGCGCTGACCGATGGTATAGCGATAGGTACCGCGATGGCGGCCGACTTCCTTACCGGAGACATGGAGGATCGCCCCGTCCTTGTGGCCGCGTCCTCGCTCTTCTTCGAGAAAACGGACATAATCGCCATCCGGGATAAAACAGATATCCTGACTCTCGGACTTCTGCGCCACCGGCAGGGCAAAACGCGCGGCATGGGCACGGACCTCATCCTTGGTCATATCACCGAGAGGAAAGAGGACGCTGCCGAGTTGCTGCGGTGACAGGGTAAAGAGGAAGTAGCTCTGGTCCTTGGCCGGGTCGAGCCCCTTGCGCAGCTCAAAACCGTCAGCACCAGCGACAATGCGCGCATAATGGCCGGTCGCCAGGGCATCAGCTTCGAGTTCGCGGGCGCGTTGCAGCAGACGCTCAAACTTGAGCTTCTGGTTACAAAGGACGCAGGGGTTGGGGGTACGGCCGGCAAAGTACTCATTGCAGAAAGGGTCGATGACCTGGCTCTGAAAGTCAGCCTCGAAATTGACAACATAGAAAGGAATGCCGATCGCCTCGGCAACCCGGCGGGCGTCGTAGACATCGTCGAGAGAACAGCAACTACCAAAGAGCTGGCCGTCCGGCGCGGTAAAGCGCGAGTAGTCCCAGATCTGCATGGTAATTCCGATGACTTCGTGTCCCTGCTCTTTGAGCAAAGCGGCGGTCGTCGAGGAGTCGACGCCGCCACTCATTGCCACGACAATCCGTTTCTTCTTTTGCGTCATTCTTCTTACCCCTGCGGATGCCGCTCCTGATAATCCTTGATCGCCGCATGCAGGGCATCAGCGGCAAGATTGGAACAGTGCATCTTCTGGGCGGGGAGGCCGTCGAGGGCTTCGGCGACAGCGGCATTGGTTAAAATCAGCGCTTCGTCAATCGTCTTGCCAAGGGCCATCTCCGTCACCATTGACGAGGTGGCAATCGCTGCACCGCAGCCGAAGGTCTTAAATTTCACATCGGTGATGACGCCATCCTCGACCTTGAGAAAGATCTTCATGATGTCGCCGCAGGAAGCATTACCGACCTCGCCGACGCCATCGGCATCTTCGATTTCACCGACATTGCGGGGGTTGCTGAAGTGATCCATAACTTTTTCGGTATACATATGAAGGCTCCTTTTGTAAGAAACTTTGATTTGGGGGGGTGTAGGGGCGCCCCGGTGGGGCGCCCGCCTTAAAGATTCTGCAGAGTATTGCAGCCGACCGTGCAGGTCTCGCGGTCGCGGCAATTATACAACGGGCTCATGTCACGCAGCCGCTGCACGATCGGCGGCAGGATCTCGATGACGTAATCGATCTCCTCTGCGGTATTATTCGCGCCGAGGCTGAAACGGGTACTCGAATGGGCGAGAGTCACTTCGACGCACATGGCGCCGAGAACGTGTGACGGCTCCAGAGAACCGGAGGTACAAGCCGAACCGGAGGAGGCGGCAATCCCCTTCATGTCGAGGCTCATCAGCAGCGATTCCCCCTCGATCCAGGCAAAACTGACATTGAGGGTATTCGGCAGGCGCTCGGTCGGATGGCCGTTGAGTTTGATCTGCGGCACGGAGGCAAAGAGTCCGGCTTCGAGACGGTCGCGCAGCGCCTTGATCTGCACTGACTTTTCCACCATCTCCTGACCGGCGAGCTCACAGGCAAGCCCCAAACCGACAATCGACGGAACATTGTGGGTGCCGGCGCGACGATTGCGCTCCTGGTGACCGCCGTGCAGCAGCGGCGTGAGCTTGGTGCCGCGACGGATATAGATGGCACCGATCCCCTTCGGGGCGCCGAGCTTGTGGCCGGAGATGACGAGGAGATCGACATTGGATGCCTGCACGTCGACAGGAACCTTGCCGACGGCCTGTACTGCGTCGCAGTGAAAACGGACCTTGTGCTTTTTGGCGATAGCGCCGATCTCGGCAATCGGGAAGAGGGTGCCGGTTTCGTTATTCGCCCACATGACGGAGATGAGAACGGTCTCAGGGGTGATCGCCGCCTCCAGTTCAACGAGATCGAGCATGCCGTCGGCGTCGACCGGCAGATAGGTAACACTATAGCCGCGCTTCTCCAGATACTCGCAGGTATTGAGGACCGCCGGATGCTCGACCGCCGTAGTGATAATGTGCTTCCCCTTGACGCTCAGCGCGTCGAGAGTGCCGAGGAGCGCCATATTGTCCCCTTCGCTGCCGCAGGAGACAAAGACGATCTCTGCCGGTGCGGCATTGATCAGGGTCGCTACCTGCGCCCGCGCCTTCTCCAGAGCACCGGAGACCTGACGGCCGGCCCAATGCACACTCGAAGGATTGCCAAACTGTTCGCTGAAGTAAGGGAGCATCGCGGAGAGCACCTCAGGACGAACCGGGGTGGTCGCGTTATTATCAAGATAGATGTGGTTCACGGTGATACCTCCAATATTAATCTTTCCTGCGGCGGGGAGTCTCCCGCCGGGAGGACAGGAAGCTGCGCACCCGCTCCGCCAGACCGTGCCAGACACTCTGGGTCACACACTTGTCGGTGCAGGCGCAGTGTCCCTCCCCGTCCATGCAGGAGACCGGGATCAGCGTCTCTTCCACACTATCGATAATTTCGTCGACGCGGATCAACACTGCCGCCCGGGCGAGGACATAACCACCACCGGGACCGCGCACACTATCCACCAGTGCTCCGCGCCGCAGCTTGACAAAGAGCTGTTCGAGGTACGTCAGGGAGATCGCTTCACGAGTAGCAATCTCTTTCAGCGACATCGGTCCGCCATCTCCATACAAAGCCAGACTGACCATCGCCTGCACGGCATATTGTGCTTTGGTCGAAAGTCGCATCCGTTAGTCCTTCGTCGTAGCGGCAAGTTCGGCGCGAAGGCGCACCTGCTCTTCGCTCAAAGATTTGACCTGTTCTTCGAGGGTGCGCAGCTGTTCGTAAAGACATGCCATCGCCTTGGCTTGCGGATCAGGCAGATTGCCGTGCTGCAGATCGGGACGTTCCGGTGTTTTAGTCTCTTCCGCCCCCATCACCACCCGACCGGGGATGCCAACGACCGTGGCATTCGGCGGCACTTCCTTGACAACCACCGAATTCGAACCGACCTTGGCGCCTTTGCCGACAGTAAAGGGACCAAGGATCTTGGCGCCGGAACCGATGACGACATTATCGTCGAGGGTCGGATGACGCTTGACCTTGTCCCAGGTCACACCACCGAGGGTGACGCCGTGGTAAAGGGTGACATTGTCGCCGATTTCAGCGGTCTCGCCGATGACGACGCCCATGCCGTGGTCGATGAAGAACTTGCGACCGATGGTAGCGCCGGGATGGATCTCAACGCCGGTGAGAAAGCGACCAAGATGCGAGGTCAAGCGACCAAAGAAGTAGAGATGGTGCGTCCACAGCCAGTGGGCAATACGATGAAACCATACCGCATGGAGCCCCGGATAGCAGAAGATAATCTCCAGAACGCTGCGCGCCGCCGGATCACGATCAAAGACTGAATTGATATCTTCGCGCATCGCTCTGAACATCTTCGCCACCTCGGCAAAAGTAGTTGACTCATTTTGTCGATTAATAGCATGCCCGACCAATACCGTCAACTATTATTCCGCGCTATTTTTCAGCGCATATCCATGTGTGGGGCACCCCTTGTGGGTGCCCGATTCTGATTCGCCTCAAGAAGGGGCGCCCCTACAAAAACAACCGATAGACCGGGTTCTCGCTCTCATCCTCATAGCGGTAACCGAGGAGGTCAAGGAACTCCCGCAGCCGCGCCTGATCGCCGGCGGGGATCTCCAGTCCGACCAGAACCCGGCCGTAATCGCCCCCCTGCGCCCGGTAGTGGAAGAGGGAAATGTTCCAGTTCTCCCCCATATGAGAAAGGAAACGGCCGAGAGCGCCGGGACGCTCGGGGAACCAGAAACGGAAGAGAACTTCATTGACCACATCCGGCGAACGGCCGCCGACCATATAACGGACATGAGTCTTGGCGAGCTCATTGTCGGTGAGATCGACATTGGCAAAGCCGGCCTCTCTGAGGGTAGTACCGAAGGTCAGACGCTCGGCCTGATTGCGGGTCGAAATGCCGACAAAGATGTGGGCAGCGTCACGATCGGCGAGACGGTAATTGAATTCGGTGAGGTTGCGCTCACCGAGGACTTCGCCACAGAAGCGCTTGAGAGAACCGGGCTCTTCGGGGATGGTGACGGCAAAGAGGGCTTCCTGCTTTTCGCCGATCAGGGTGCGCTCCGAGACATAGCGCAGGCGCTCAAAGTTCATGTTCGCCCCGGAATTGATCGCCGCCAGACTCAATCCTGCCACCTCATGACTGCGGGCATACTTGATCAGACCGGCGACGGCAAGGGCGCCGGCCGGTTCGACAATCGAACGGGTCTCCTGATAGATACTCTTGATGGCGCTGCAGATCTCGTCGGTATCGACGCGGATGATCTCGTCGACACAATGGCGGCAGAGCTCAAAGGTGAGCTTGCCGACCTGGCGCACCGCCACCCCGTCGGCAAAGATCCCGACCGAATCGAGGGTCACGCGCTTGTGCGCTTCGAGTGAACGGGCCATGGCGTCGCTGTCGTCCGGCTCGACGCCGATGACTTTGATGTCGGGCCGCAGTGCCTTGATATAAGCGCTGATCCCGGCGATCAATCCGCCGCCGCCGACCGGGACAAAGACCACATCAAGGCGGCCGGAGGATTGACGAAGGAGTTCATCGGCAATCGTCCCCTGCCCGGCAATGACCAGTTCGTCATCAAAAGGATGCACAAAGGTCATCCCCCGCTCAGCCGCGAGACCGGAGCAATATTCCGCTGCCTCCGAATAGTTGTCACCGCTGAGGATGACTTCGGCGCCGTAGGATTCGACCGCCGCCACCTTGATCCGTGGAGTGGTTACTGGCATAACGATGGTGGCAAGGATGCCGAGTTGCTTGGCAGCGAAGGCGACGCCCTGGGCATGATTCCCCGCCGAAGCGGCAATCACCCCGCAGTGACGCTCGGCTTCGCTCAAGTGGGCGATCTTGTTGTAGGCACCGCGGATCTTGAAGGAGAAGACCGGCTGCAGATCTTCGCGCTTGAGGAGAACGCGGCAGCCGAATTGCTGCGACAGACCGAGGGCCGGGTCGAGAGGGGTCTCGACCGCGGCTTCGTAGACGCGGGAGGTGAGGATGAGCTTGAGCATCTTTTGCATATGGGTCACCTGTCGGCTGATTTAGACTTAAGCTCCCCTCCTTGGTTAAGGAGGGGCTGGGGGTGGTTGGCAAGGGGTCAGATTTTAAGGCGTACAGCATACCGCCCCAATCCTCTACGATTCAAGCAAATTCCCTTTCATGACGCGCAACTTGTTATCGACAAACGCAAAACAACTCCCTATAATGGGCGCCTGCCAATCCCCGGCGTCTTAGTTGCGCCGCCATTTCATTCACCGATAAGGAGAGAGAGCATGGCCACACCGGATTTCTTTTATCAAGACCCCTTCCCCCTCGCTAAAGACGAAACCAGCTACCGCAAGATCGAAGGCTCGGAGAAGTACGTCGCCGTCGAGCAATTTGCCGGTAAAGACGTCATTCGCGTCTGCCCCGAAGCGTTGACCATCCTCGCCAACGAAGCGATGCGCGATGTCTCCTTCCTTCTCCGCCCCGCCCATAACGAGCAGGTCGCCACTATCCTCAGCGACCCCGAAGCGTCGATGAACGACAAGGGCGTTGCCCTCGCCTTCCTCCGCAACGCCGAGATCGCCGCCAACTTCGAGCTGCCGGTCTGCCAGGACACCGGCACCGCCACCGTCGCCGCCAAAAAAGGGCAACAGATCTGGACCGGAGTCAAGGACGAAGAGTGGCTCTCAAAGGGGATTTACAAGACCTACACCGAGGAGAACCTTCGCTACAGCCAGACCGTCGCCCTCGATATGTACGAAGAGATCAACACCGGCACCAATCTTCCGGCGCAGATCGACATCCTCGCCACCGACGGCGACTACTACAAGTTCGTCTTCATGGCTAAAGGGGGCGGTTCCGCCAACAAGACCATGCTTTATCAGGAGACCAAAGCCCTCCTCACCCCCGGCAAGCTCGAGAAGTACCTCATCGAGAAGATGAAGTACCTCGGCACTGCCGCCTGCCCCCCCTACCACATCGCCTTCGTCATCGGCGGCACCTCGGCCGACCAGTGCATGAAGACCGTCAAGCTCGCCACCGCCAAAGAACTCGACGGCCTCCCCACCGAGGGGAACAAGCACGGCCAGGCCTTCCGCGACATCGAGCTGGAGAAGAGCCTCCTCGTCGCCGCGCAGAAGCTCGGCATCGGCGCCCAGTTCGGCGGCAAATACTTTGCGCACGACGTCCGCGTCATCCGTCTCCCCCGCCACGGCGCCTCCTGCCCGGTCGGGATGGCGGTCTCCTGCTCCGCCGACCGCAACATCAAGGCGAAGATTACCAAGGACGGCCTCTTTGTCGAGGAGATGGACCGCAATCCCGGCCGTCTCATCCCCGACAGATATCGCGGCAAGCACGAGCACGGCGTCAAGATCGACCTCAATCAGCCGATGGAGGCAATCCTCGCCGAGCTGAGCAAGCACCCCGTCTCCACCCCTCTCCTGCTCAACGGCACCATCGTCGTCGGCCGCGACATCGCCCACGCCAAGTTCAAGGAGATCATGGATAGCGGCAAGCCGCTGCCGGATTACCTGAAGAAGCACCCGATCTACTACGCCGGCCCGGCCAAAACCCCGAAAGGCAAGGCCTCCGGCTCCTTCGGCCCGACCACTGCCGGCCGCATGGACAGCTATGTCGATGAGCTTCAGGCCAACGGCGGCTCGATGGTGATGATCGCCAAGGGCAACCGCAGCCAGGGCGTCACCGACGCCTGCAAGAAGCACGGCGGCTTCTACCTCGGCTCCATCGGCGGCCCGGCGGCGGTCCTCGCCGAAGAGAACATCAAGAAGGTCGAGTGCATCGACTTCCCCGAACTCGGCATGGAAGCCGTCTGGAAGATCGAAGTCGAAAACTTCCCTGCCTTCATTCTGGTCGATGACAAAGGGAATGACTTCTTCAAGCAGTTGGGATTGTAGGAAGATAGGATAAAGACAAAGCCCCCGGTTCGGAGATGCGGCCGGGGGCTTTTGTTACTGACTTATGGAGTCTCATCCTCCACTTGACACCGGCCTCATCCGCCGCTAATCTTTGTATCTTCTTATCTTTTTTTCTACACTCAGGATGCAGTTCCCTCCGCATTCCTGTTCAAATTTCTTATCGCAGCGACCGAGGGACAGGTCATTTGCAATGAGCACGCCATGAAGGACCGACCATGACCCGACGCGTTGATTTGACCCGCCTGATCCTGACAATCCTCCTCATCGTCGCCCTTCTCGGCTCGACCCTGTGGATTTTGAGTCCCTTCCTGCTGCCGCTCCTCTGGGCATCAATGATCGTCGTTGCCACCTGGCCGCTGCTCCTACGCGCCCAGAAGCACTTATGGGGCAAACGCTCCTTGGCGGTGATCGTCATGAGCGGCGCCCTCTTTCTCTTCTTCCTGGCGCCCTTTCTCTCCGCGATGATAACGATTATTGGAAATGTCGAGCTCATCACCGGCTGGGCCAGCACCATGGCGAGTCAAGGGATACCGAAACCACCGGCCGGGCTGGAGAAACTGCCGCTGGTCGGGACCCGCCTGACTGATTCCTGGCACCAGTTTTCGGCCATCGCCCCGGCTGACCTGCCGGCCAAACTCTCCCCTTATGCAGGCAAAGTCCTGAGCTGGTTCGCCAAAAGTGCCGGAGGGCTCGGGATGATGGTCTTACAGGTCTTCTTTACCCTGATACTGGTGGTGGCTCTCTATTTACGCGGAGAATCCGTCCTGGCAGGGATAAAGGCCTTTGTGCGCCGACTCGGCGATGAGAAGGGAGTGATCGCTCTTGCACTCGCCGGTCAGGCGATACGCGCCGTCGCTCTCGGGGTCGTCCTCACCGCCGTGATCCAGGCCCTTTTGGCCGGGATCGGGCTGGCAGTAGCCGGCGTCCCTGTTGCCACTCTTCTGACCGCCCTTGCATTCATGTGCTGCCTGGCGCAAATTGGACCAGCACTGGTATTGATCCCGGCGGTGACCTGGCTCTACTGGCAGGGGCATACCGGCGTTGGGACGGCCTTGCTGATCTGGACTCTCGTTGTCAGCAGCCTCGACAATGTTCTGCGGCCATTCTTGATGCGCATGGGGGCGAACCTCCCCCTCCTGCCGATTCTGGTCGGAGTCATCGGCGGACTGATCGCCTTCGGAATTCTCGGTATCTTCGTCGGGCCGGTGATCCTTGTGGTGACCCAGACCCTGGTCAAAGCGTGGATCGACGAAGGGGCTACCAGCAAAGGATAAGCTGACAGGGTCACGGGGGAGATCGCTAAGGAAGAAGAGGAGAAAAGGGGACAGATAAATGATTTTAGAAATTGGAGATTTATGAACAAAGACAAAATGTTAGGGAAAATTTTGGTCGATGCCGGAATTATCAGCGAAGCACTTCTGGATCAAGCCCTGAAAAGGCAGCAAGAGGGTGAAAACCGCTTGGGACATGTCCTGAAAGAGATGGGGATTGTCACCGAGAAGGACATCGCCATGGTTCTCGCCCGCCAGTTCGGCTTCAAGACCGTGCATGACCTGGCTAAGCACAGTTTTTCTGACGAGCTTCTGGCTCTGGTCGACGGCGATACGGCGCTCAAGCGTAATATCTTTCCCTTGAAACAGGAGGGAAAGTCCCTCTACCTGGCGATCGTCGATCCCTTCGACATGGAGACCATCGACAACTTGGCCTTTCGCACCGGGTTACGCATCATCCCCTGCGTCACGACACCGGCGGAAATTCAGAGCGTGGTCCACAAATACTACCTTATAGGAAAAACTGAAGCTGCCGGAGAACAAAAAGAAAACGACAATTGGTGGAAAATTTTAGTGGTCGACGACCAGGAGTTGGTGCGATCCGCCATTATCGCGGCGCTGAAACGCGAAGGCTACCTGGTGAGCGAAGCAACCAACGGTGCCGAGGGGCTCAAACTGGCCTGTCAACAACTCCCTCATCTGATCATTAGCGATACGGTCATGCCGCGGATGGATGGTTTCGAGATGTTTCGGGCGTTGCAAACGCAGACCACCACACGGAAGGTGCCGGTCATTGCCCTCTCCTCCCGTGCGACCCCTGAAGAGGAAGCACGGCTACTCGATGCCGGTTATTTCGATTTTATCTCCAAGCCTATCAATCCTGTTCGGCTCACCTCGCGGGTGCGCCGTGCCCTGCTCATTTGTTATGGCGAGCACCCGCCGCAGTCCTGACCGCCACGGGACTGTTAACCAAGGCGGGGAGCACTATGCGCCAACAGACTTTGCTACGGAATATCTGGCGCACATCTCTCCCCGCTACCTCGGCTACATCATCCCCTTGAACTTGTAGCGTCAGCTCTACCCAAGCAGCCATGGGTCAAAATCCGCAGCAGTTGCCGCCCATAACTGGCGGGACGGGGTGCTGACGGTCTTTGTCCCGCACACTACCGCCGGGGTGACGATCAACGAGAATGCCGATCCGGATGTAGCGCGCGACATGGAGGGATTCTGTGAATCCTTGGTGCCGAACAGTAACAACTTCCGCCACAGCGAAGGGAACTCCGACGTCCATATCAAGGCGAGCCTCTTCGGCTCATCGGTGCAGGTTATTGTCCGTAACGGAACGCTATGGCTGGGGACGTGGCAAGGGATCTACTTCTGCGAATTTGACGGCCCGCAGGATCGCAAAGTCTATCTGGCTTTCAACTAATCCACCTCTTGGCACCACTCAGCCCCGCCGCTCATCTCCTCACCAAACGCAGAGAACATTCTTGACACCTGTCGAGAGTTGTTCCTAATATCGTCAATCCTGTTCAGCCCTTACAACCATCGAATCTGCATCCTTCCCCAACCACAGGCATCCATTTCATGCGAAAACATTTTCTGATTTTATCTATGGCGCTCTTCCTGACCCCTTTGAGCGCCTTTGCCCAAGGGCTTGAACTGAACCTGGGAATGGAGATGCTCGCCAAAAAACAGTCTGATATTGAGGGAATGCACCAGCTTTCATTAATTTATCGCACGGAGAGCGGCTATTACTTCGGGCAAAGCCTTTACTCGTCAGCTATTGGTTCGGGCGGAGGATTTTTCGCAGGAGGAGTAGAGGCAGGGCTCTCGGGGAAACTTGGCCCTGACATCGTCTGGGATCTCGGGCAATTCGTCGGTGGCGGCGGCGGGGCATCGCAGGTGGCAGGTGACGGTTTGATGCTTAGAACTCACGCCGCCCTTCTCGTCCCCGTCGGCAAGATCAATCTGGGTCTGGGCGCATCGTGGATCAAAATCAGTGGCAGCGACATCTCGACCCCTGCCTACGGGCTTTACCTCTTTCAACCTTTAGACCTCAGGATCACGGCTGGCCGCCCGGATGCGGCGCTGCCGGCTGAATCCGGCACAGAAATAAAGTCCTTCAAACCCATCTACTCGATTTACCTGCCGCAAAACCGCACCAAGCGCTCAGGGGGAACGCTGGACCGCATACATCTGATCGGCGGTGAATTTGCGTTCGCTTCCTCTGCCCGATCCGAGACCTTTATTCAGGCCAACGGTGCGGTGGCCGGCGATGCGGAAGGTTACGCGGATTGGTTTATCGGAAAGCGCTATTTTTACCGTCAAGGCCGCCTGCACCCCTATGCGGAAATTGGCATTGGAACGGCAGGCGGCGGCGACGTGGACACCGACGGAGGTCTGATGTCCATGGCTGGTCTGGGCGCGCGTTATAATTTTGCGACCGGCATCGCCCTGGAAGCCGCACTCGGCGCGCGGAGTTCCCTTGAGGGGGGATTTCTGGCCCTCACCCCCCATATCAAGGCTTCACTTCCCTTATCTCAACTGCCTTCGGGGCGGAATAAGCGAAGCGTCCACTGGCAGTTGAGTACGGGCCTGGCGCTGCAAAAGCCGAATCCTGGGTACTGGAAGGGTCATAAACATTCCAGCCCATCTCCCATCATGTTCGAAACAGCCATAGACTTTTTTATCAGGGAGCACCTGTACCTGACGGGTCAGGGTTACACCGCGATCCTGGGTGATGTCGGAGGTTATCAGGTTGGCTTATTGGGAATCGGCTACCAAATTGATTTTACGAAGAATTTTTCCCTTTCCATTGAGCCGTTGATCGGGGCGGGAGGTGGTGCAGGCGTTGACACTCAAGGTGGACTTCTCCTTGCGTATCGCGTTGACACCGACTTCTGGCTCAACAACAGCGCGGCGATATCTTTTGGCTTTGGGCAGATCACGACAGTAAAAGGAGGCGGGATGAGCCCTGACACCTACCATGTTGGCGTAAAGCTTCCGTTTTCTTCATGGCACTGATTAAACCGCGGCGGAGGACTACTCCCCCAACTCCATCCCGGCTGCTGCGCGCCCTGTTCCTTGGAATCGGGGTCCTGTCAACGACTCTCGGCGTCCTCGGCATCTTCCTCCCCCTCCTCCCGACCGTACCGTTGCTGCTGCTGGCGGCGGCCTGTTTTGCGCGCAGTTCGCCGCGCTGCTACACTTGGCTCCTTGATCATCCCCGCCTTGGCCCGATGGTGAGCGATTACCTCGACGGCAACGGAATTCCCCTGCGGGCCAAGGTCTGGGCTATCCTCCTGCTGTGGATGTCGATTTCTCTCTCGGCTCTGTTCCTTGTCCCCATTCTACTGGTTCAGATGGCGCTTTTTTCCGTCGCCGCCGGCGTCACCCTCTATCTGCTGCGCCTGCCGACCCGCAATGAAGACGAGAATTGACCCGCCTGATCCTCTCGTTTATTCTCATTATCAAGCCATAACGCCGCTGATCCCCCATAGCGAAATCAAAGCAACGCAAGGAGTCTCCCATGGACCAATCTAACTGGAACCCTGCCGAACTGCTAAAACTCTCGGGCGGTTACTGGAGCGCCTGCGCCCTGCACGCCGGGGTGAAACTCGACCTTTTCAGCCAGACCGGGACGGCCGCGGACCTCGCCCAAGCCACCGCCTGCGATGTGCGCGGGCTGGAAATGCTGCTCAATGCCCTGACGGCGTTGGGGCTGCTGAACAAAGATGGAGAGCATTATGCGCCGACCGCCTTTGCCGCCGAATACCTGGCCCGCCACTCTCCCCGCTACCTCGGCTACATCATCATGCACCACCATCACCTCATGGCCGGCTGGTCGCGCCTCGACGAAGCGGTGCAGAGTGGCGCCCCGCTACGGGGACCGATCTCCCACGCCGGCAGCGCCGCCGAACAGGAAAACTTCGAGATGGGGATGTTCAATCTCGCCATGCAGATCGCCCCGAGTATTGTCGCCAAAGTCGATCTGCACGACCGGCAGCGCCTCCTCGATCTCGGCGGCGGCCCCGGCACTTATGCCATCCAGTTCTGCCAAGCCAATCCGCAACTGATCGCCACCGTTTACGATCTCGCTACCACCCGCCCCTTTGCAGCAAAGACGATCACGAACTTCGGCCTCGACGACCGCATCACCTTTGTTGCCGGCGACTTCATCAGCGACGACGTCCCGGGTGGCTTCGATGTCGCCTGGCTCTCCCACATCCTGCACGGTCAGGGACTGGAAGGGTGTGCTGTCATCCTGCAGCGGGCGGTTGCGGCCCTCGAACCGGGGGGACTGCTGCTGGTGCAGGAGTTTATCCTTGACGACAGCATGGGCGGACCGCTCTTCCCGGCCCTCTTCTCCCTCAACATGCTGCTCAACACCCCGCAGGGACAGGCCTATTCGCAGGGACAACTGGAAGCGATGCTGCGTGCGGCAGGCGTCGGTTCGATCCGTCGGCTGGAGCTCGATCTCCCCAACGGCGCCAGAGTACTCGCCGGGATTGTCGCTTAGCGGCCAGTTTTAAAAAATAATAAAGGACTTGTTAGCTTTTCCAAAATCTTCTGCTATCATTTTCCAGGTATAAAATTTGGTTTTTTGAAGCAACCCAACAACAGGAGGAAGATTATGAAAAAAATTTGGATTGTGGGATTGGCGATGGCGTTAATGTTAGGCGGCGGGGTTTCATCAGCCTTGGCCGCGCCCTACGTCTCAGGGGCTTTCGGACTGGTTTCTGCGAGTGATTCCGACGTCAGTGAGCCCGGATTTTCTGCCGAACTGTCATTTGATCCGGGATTCGGCTTTATCGCTGCCATCGGCAATGGCTTTGACGGACTGCGCGGCGAAATTGAAATGGCCTATCGCACCAACGATATAGATGAAGTTTCTTTTCAGGGGCTTAACGCCTCCGTCAATGGGGACATAACCTCCCTCGCTGTTATGGGTAACCTATTGGTTGATCTTGCTGTCAGTGAGACTGTCCGGCCTTTTCTCGGCGCCGGGATCGGACTGGCCAATGTCGAAGTCAACAGTAATGATCTCGGCGACGAAGACGACACCGTCTTTGCCTACCAGGCGATCGCCGGTCTCGGTTTCCCCTTGACCCATGTCACCACCCTCGATCTGCAGTACCGCTACTTCGCCACCGCCGACGCGGATTTTGATGGTACCGATGTTGAGTACCAAACCCACAATTTCTTCGCCGGTCTGCGCTTCGATTTCTAACTGGAGCCGGAACCTTCTTCGTACCCACAGCCCGCCTCGCGCGGGCTGACTTTTTCCTTCCCCTCTGATCCCCGCCTCCTGGTTGCTCAACGCCCCGCGGACTCTTCCCTGATCACCTGCCAGGCAATTTCCGGGATCACTTCGTCAAGGACACGACCGGAAGTGATAGCCACCCGGTGCGCGTCCTCCAGACTGGTCAGATTCTTCTCTGCCAAAACTGCCTGCAGGGCTCCTAACTCGCGTCCGACCAACTCGGTGGCGCGGGTGACGATCTTCTCTTTATTTGCCAGCAAGCGTTCATAGTAACCCTGAAGAATTCTTGCCCGCAACGCCGTCGCAACCCCTTCCAGTACCAACTCGCGCCAGAGCGGCGTGCCCGGTTCCGGATAATCGGCCTGCCAGGCCCGTTCGATGCCGCGGATCAGCTGCGCGCTGCGTGCTAACTCGTAATTGACGAAATCATTTTTCATTTCCCGGTACTTGAGCTGCCGGCGCCGCTCGAAGCCGGCTTCTTCCTCAATCGGGTCGCGTTGGGTTGTCTCAGGCCAGGCTTCATTTTGCGCCGCCAACTGTCTTTCCATTTCATCCCAGGCCCCCCCTCCCGCTTCATGATGGAAGCGGCGGAGAATGCTGCTGCGACAACAAAGCATCACCTCCGGAACAGAGCGCTCTTTAGCAACTTTCTCTACACACTCCTGAAGAAACGTTGCCAGCGCGTCAAGAGTCGGAGGATCGATCCCGGTCGCAAGCTTACGATGCATGGCAAGAATGTCGTTGAGAATCCGGGCATGAGCCTCGCCCATGCGCCGCACACGCTCCTCGGCATGCGCCGCTGGCGACGATACCGTTCCACTCGCCGCCGCCTGCTTCTGTTGGCGTAAATCCTCAATTTTTCCGTTCAGCTGCTGCAGGGCCGCATTAAAAGAATTTTCCATTTCCGCCAAAGAGGAAGATTTTTCCGCCACCTCAACATCTGGCTGCGGAGACCTACCAAAGAGCTGTGAAATCGCGTCGAAAATGCTATGACCATTTCCTGTTGAACTATTTTTCATAAAGACCTCGCATTGTTCATCGCTAAAATATCGCTGTTGTAGCTGTTAAATCGTTTAATGACCGACCGCCGCCGATTGACAGCCGTCAAGGTGACTGGCAACAAAGTCGACCAGCTGTGGGTCGATTTCCAAATCTCTCTCCATCTGTCGCAGCAACTGCAAAATTTCAGGAGGCGGCAAAGGCTGCCGGTAAGGGCGATTCTGGGCAAGGGCTTGATAGATATCGGCGACCTTTATGATGCGGGATTCTAACGGAAGTTCTCCGGCAAGAGCATGAAACGGGTAGCCGCCACCATCGAGCGATTCGTGATGCTGGGAGGCCCAGCGTGCCACTTCTTCCAGACCGATGACTCGCTTGAGAATCTGGTAAGTCGCAAAGCTGTGCTTCTTCATAATTGCCCGTTCATAAGGGGTCAGCTTGAGGGGACTTTCCAGAACTTCGTCGGGGATCTGCAGCTTGCCGATGTCGTGCAGCAAGGCAGCGACTTCGAGGCGATCAAGATGTTCACCCCGAAGACCAAACTCTTCCCCCATAAAACGCGCAACGCGGGCCACTCCATGCGAATGCTCACTGGTGAAGTGGGACTTAGCGTCGACGACGGCGGCGACAATCGATCCTAATTGCTTGAGATTATCGAGGCCGATCTGCGCTTTATCGGCGCTGCGGTTTATATCGTTGACGTACTGCGGGATAAAATCGTTGTCAAGAATCAGCCAGAAGGCTTCGGCCTGGGCGGCGGCAAGAAAGGCGTCGACCAGTTCCGGAGCGAAGAAGGTGCCGCGATAACGATTAATCCGCGCACAGATCTCCTGCACATGGAGAAGCAGAGAGTTATCGGTATAATAAGGATGAGCACTGACATCGATCCGGTCGGCAAGGTAGATGAGATTGGTGAAGCGAGCAATGTCAGGATCGATGTTATCACGCTGAAGATCCTGCCAGTGAGTGTGATGATAACGCACAATCGGCGCAAGATGGGCCAGTGGCGAAAAATCCTTGAGCAGCTCATAGCCGCGTTCACCATGGAGACTTGCTCCGGCCCAATCCAACTCATTCACCAAACGACAGTGCAGACGGGTCGAGGAGACACCGATGTCGTGAAGCAGGGCAGCATCAAAGAGCATCTGCTGCTCCGACTCACTCCAACCGAGATTTTTAGCGCATTCGACGGCAAGGATGGCAACACGTCGACCGTGCAGAACATCGTCCACCCCGACCAAGTCGATTGCCCGGGCGATGAGGAGCACTACCTGCCGCAAATCGATCTGCAGAGCCATACTTTTTCTTTCCAATGCCGAAGTGACAATCTGCGGTGATTCCGCGACTTAACGTAGCAATGTTAAATATACCTGAACACCGCACATCTGCAACTGCCGACGAGTAAAATCCCCCTTCCTTTCCTGTGATCAAAAAAGCTGACCCCCCCGACTTGACTCCGGCACTTTCCCTGCTATTTATCATTAAAGAGATCTATTTTACGGGCAGGCGCTGAGAACGCATGCATCAGCACAAGAACCGGGCAGGACAATCCTTTTTCCCGCCCCCTATTCAAGGAGACAAATCATGATCAAGAGATGTCAGGGCTTTCCTCTACTCCTCCTCGCTTGCATTCTGTTTGCCGGGGTGGCTTCCTTGGCAGCGGCAGTCGACACCGAGAACGTGACGACACCTGCCCAACTACAACTGCGAGAGCAGCTACGTGACCAGGATCAGCGGCAGCTGATGTTGCAAGATCGTGAGCGCTTGCAAATCCTCATGCAAGACCCGGCAATGCGGCAGGAGATGCTGAATAACCGCGAAATGATGCAGGAGATGATGAAGAACAAGGAGACGCGACAACTGCTGTCAGGGAACCAGGAGATGATGCAGGAAATGATGCAGCACCGTGAAATGCATCAGCAGATGATGCAGTATCCTGAGATGAAACAGAATATACCGAAGCAGCAGATGCACCCTGCCGGTTCCGGCATGCAGAAGAAGTAGCCGCGAGAGTGAACCCTTCCCTGTTTCGCCGAGTGGTGGTCCCTACCCTGATTCTGCTCCTGGCATCTGTCGCTGGGGGGGAGGAGCAGCCTGCTCTGTCCCGGGGGGGAGAATGGAGCATCGGCATTGGGCTCGATGTTGCCAGCGGGACTTATGGCAACGAGACGAAGACACGTTTCGTTGCCGTTCCGATCATTCTGCAATATACCCCTACGCCGCGCTGGTCTCTGGAGTTGGGTCTGCCTTGGGTTTACCAAAGTAACAGCGTGACAACTTACGGCAGCGTTGGCGTCTCCCGTGAACAGATGTCGAGCCCGGGCGGCCGTTTGTCGTTAGCGGCCGCCGGTAGCCACAGCGGCGGACCCGGGGGATCGGGGCCGATGAATCTCGACCCGGATAAAGCGCAAAGCGGCATCGGCGACGCCACCATTTCCGCTGAGTACGTTCTTGTAGAAGAGGGGGCGCGGCAACCCCGGATCGGCGCCCTTCTTTACCTGAAAATCCCCCTCGCCAATGAAGAAAAAGGTCTTGGTACCGGAAAATTCGATGAAGGCGTCGGTCTTGCTTTGGCAAAAACGTTCGGACTGACCAGCTATTTCGTCCGCGGCAGCTATATTTTCCGCGGGGATAGTGCAGAATACGACCCTGAGAACTATCTGAGTTATGCCCTCGGTATCGGTTACCTGATCAATTTTGATCTGCAGGCCGCACTCGCACTTACCGGCGCCACGAAACCCTTTGCTGGTGCGCCGGCCCCCCTCGAAGCCCAAATCCGAATAAACTATCGGATCTCGGAACAGCTCAGTCTGGGCGGATCTCTAGGACATGGCCTCAGCGACGGGAGCCCCGATATAGCCGCAGGGATCGTCATCTTACGTTCATTTAATTGATAAACCTTTCCCTCCAGATTGCATCGCCCCAGTCATTTAACTTATTCTAATTGACACCGCTCCCACTTATCTTTATATCTTCCCTTGTGCTATTTATCCCCACACGCCCACAAACATTAAACAAGGAGAAGACGATGAAGTCCCTGACAAGAATTGCCGTCCTTATCGCCGCCTTATTATTAACCTTCTGCGTCCCACTTCTTGCTGCACCGTATCAGGAAGTCGACACCCTGCTGCTCAAAGCGATGCTGGACAAAGACAAGAACATCCTCCTCGTCTATCCGTTGAGCAAGATTGAGTACAACGACCTGCATATTGCCGGCTCAATCTTTATCCCCCTCGAAAACCTAAAAGAAAAGCTCCCCGCCGATCTCACCCGGCCGATCGTCTTCTATTGCCTTGGAGAGAAGTGCACCGCTTCCTGGCGCGCAGCAGAAATTGCCGCCAAGCTCGGCTACCAGCAGGTCTATGCCTATCGTGCCGGCATGCCGGCCTGGGTCGCCGCCGGGTATCCAACCGAGTCGATCGAAGCATTGCCGAAGATGCAGGTCAAGAAGATCTCCACGGATGAACTGCAACAGCGCTTGCAAAATGATTCCAATTTCGTCCTGCTCGATACCAGCCTGGAAGGAGATACCGAAAAGTTTCGGATCGACTCACCGAAACGGATCTACATCCCGTTTGAGGAACTTCATGATCGCTACCGCGAAATCCCCCGCGACAAACAGATTGCTGTCATCTGCCTGAAGGGCACACGCGCCCCGACAGCGGTGCGTTTTCTCGCCACCAAGGGCTTCAGCAATGCCGTTATAGTCGAAGGCGGGATTGATAAATGGATCAAGGAGAAAAAACCCGTCGTGCGAGGGCCTGGTTCAAAGAACTAACACCCTGACAACATAATCCAATTCCAGACCAGCCCGCCCTGCGAGGGCTGGTCTTTTTCATCCTGTCCCTGCCCCCTGCCCCGAAATACGTTAAAAGCCCTTCCTCTCAGTCCTGCCCGACGGTTATACCGCCATTCCTTTATTGACCTGCCCCGCGCACTTGTCTAATATCTTCCGCAGGATGCGCAACCAGAAAAAGAAGGTGGAGGAATGAACCCTCGTCACTGCCATCTGCCAGGACCAGAGCGCATGCCACCTGCGAACAGAGACTTGGGATGAGGAATATCTGAACGGGAAGCAACCACGACATCGGAGATATTTATTCATGGAAACAGATAAAGGAGCCCGCTCCTCAAGCATTCTCGTGGTCGATGATGACAAATATGTTCTCGAAACACTCCTCCTGCTCCTCAGCGACCGTGGCTACCGGGTCTTTACGGCGAGCAACGCCTTTGAAGCCCTGGAATCTCTTGCAACAAGGGACGTCCAGATAGTACTGACCGACATCAATATGCCGGAGATGGATGGAATCGAACTCGCCGGCAGAATTCACGAACTCCATCCCGACATACCGGTCCTGATCATGACCGGCTTTGCCGAAGTAGAGGTGGCGGTCAGTGCGCTGAAGCGCGGCGCCTTCGACTTTATCTTCAAACCGATCAACCATGATCAGCTGCTTCATTCTCTCGACAAAGCTGCGAAATTTTGGGAGATGAAGGCCCTTGAAAAGAACTATCGGCAAGAACTCGAAGCCGAAGTAAAGAAAAAGACGGAAGAGTTGACGGAACTCAACCATGAGGTCATCCACCGACTGAGTGTGGTCGCTGAATACCGTGATACGGATACCGGCCTTCACAACTGCCGGATAGGACGTTTTTCCACCCTCATTGCCACCGGCCTCGGCCTGCCGAGCGCCCATATCGAGATGCTCTCTTTGGCTAGCAGTCTCCATGATATCGGCAAAGTTGCGGTGCCGGATAGTATCCTGCTGAAACCCGGCGCGCTGACCGCCGAAGAGTTTGCCGTGATCAAGAGTCACACAGTGATCGGGGCGAAGATGCTGGGAGGCTCAACGCACGCCATTCTCCAGATGGCCGAACTCATCGCCTTGAATCATCATGAGCGCTGGGATGGCGGCGGCTACCCGAACGCCCTCCAGGGCGAGGCCATCCCGATTGAAGGGCGCATCGTCATGCTCGCCGATCAGTACGATGCTCTGCGCGCCCAGCGTCCTTACAAGACGCCGTACAACCACGAAGAGGCGTGCAGGATTATCCTTGAGGGGGATGGACGCACTCTCCCGAGTCATTTTGATCCCCGGGTTCTTCAGGTCTTTCGCGAGAGGCACCGAGAATTTATTCAGGCCTTTGATGCCCTGCTCGACTGTTAAGAAAAAGGAGCCTGAATTATGCCCAACCCTGATCCCGGCAATGCCCCTGGGCGAAAAAAACGCCGGTTAAAATTCGGCATCATCGAATCCTTCCTCCTGATCTTTCTCCTCGTTGTCGGGGTGGGATACCTCTTTGATAATAACCGGAAGATAAACAGCGACCAACAAGAGGCTGAGAAGCTCTTTCTTCAGTCGTCAAAGCGCGTACAGTGTGAACTTGAGCGCATCCAAGACGCAGCTACGCTCATCCTCCATAGCGCCCAAGCCTATTATGAGGCCGGAATTCTCGCTGCCGGGAATATTCAGGCCGCCAATACCATCTTCACCACCTATCTGCAGCAGTATCCCTTCATTACCTCGATCAATTCCGGTGATGGCGCCGGCAATGGCTATCTGCTCCTTCGCACTGACAAAGAGAACAAAAATCGGATCAAGAGGGCCAAAGAAGAGGGGAGCGTCACCTGGTTGACCCTCAACGAGCAGGGGAGGATCATCGCCAGCGAGAGGGTCAAGGATGATTATGACCCGCGAACCCGGCCCTGGTACCAAAACAGCATTAACTACAAAGAGATCGTCTGGAGCTCCCCCTACCAGTTCCGGACGACCGGAGATATCGGCATCACCGCCTCCCTCTGGCTGGGGAACAAAGACGGCCGCGATGAAGTTGTCGGCATCGATATCATGCTCAAGGATCTCTCCCGCTTCCTTGCCACTCTGAGCGTTGGAAAAGGGGCGACAACCTATTTAATCGACGTCGATGGCACCATGATCGCCAGCTCCGATCTCAGCGGCCTCGCTTCGCTGCTGCAACAACAAAAGACGGACCTTCCCCGGGTCGGCTCGAATGATTTTCCTCTCATTGACCGCGCCCTCAACTCGAACCAGGAAGAAGACTCTTTCTGGTCCTTTACCTTTGCCGGTCAAAATTTTTTCGCCCTGATGGAGCCGGTCAGCTTTACACCCAAGGGGAAATTCAAACTGCTGATTACCGTCCCCACAGAGTCATTCTCCGGCGACTTTTTGTCTGCAACACTCTGGCAGATGGCCACGCTCATCCTCCTGCTCTCCATAGCGATCACTTGGTATATCAACCGTTTTCTTCTGCCGCTGCGGAAGATTAACTCTGCCATCAAAGAGTTTGGCGCGGGCAAGGTCGTCACTCTCCCTGTCGCAGCGACAAGAACAGATGAAATCGGCGAACTTGCCGCCAATTTTACCGAGATGCGAGAGACCCTGCGCCAACGGGGTGAACTCCTGCGGGAGAGTGAAGAACGATTGCAGCTGATCGGGGACAACCTCCCCGAAAGTTACATCTATCAGTATCAATATGCAGCGGACGGCACCATGCAATTCCTCTATATCAGCGCCGGGGTGGTGTCTCTGCATGGCCTCAGCCGGGAGAGCGTGCTGTGCAACTCCGCCACCCTGCTTCGGCAGCTCGACAAGGAGATGTTGCCAACGCTGATTGCTGCGGAAAAATCGAGCCTGCAGACGATGACCGACTTCAAGGCGACAACCTCCTTTTCCCGTTCCGATGGGGAGAGACGCTCCTTACTGGTGCGCTCCCGACCACGAAGAAGAGCCGACGGCCAGCTCATTTGGGATGGCGTGGCGACAGACATCACCGACCGCCGGCAGATGCAGGACGCCATCCAGGAGCAAAAAGAGTTTACGGAAAAGCTCCTCGACAACTCCGCGGTAGCAACCTTCGTTCTCGATGCGCAGCATAAGGTCCTCCTCTGGAACAAGGCCTGCGAAGAGCTGACCGGACTCACTTCCGCCGCCATGGTCGGAAGCAGTGAGTCATGGCGGGCGTTTTATGACGAGCCCCGGCCAACGCTGGCCGACGTCGTCCTTGATGCCGACTTTGAGCGACTGCCGGAACTGTATGCCGTCGCAGCAAAATCGACCCTGACCAACAATGGAATACATGCGGAACGTTGGTATCAGAATCTGCACGGCAAAGATCGCTACATCAGCTTCGATGCGGCCCCGGTCTATGGCAGCGGGGGAACCTTGCTCGCGGTCATCGAGACCATCCAGGAGCTGACCGAACTGAAGCTGGCGGACGCGGCGCTGCTCGACCATACGAAACGGCTCTCCACTATCCTCGATGGCATCAATGCCCTGATCTACGTTGCCGATCTGGAGACCTATGAGATCCTCTTTATCAACAAGTTCGGGCGGGAGATCTGGGGAGAGGTTGCCGGGGAGACCTGCTGGAAAGTTTTGCAGAGCGGCCAGAGCGGCCCCTGTAGCTTTTGCAGCAACGATCGTTTGCTGAACGCCGACGGCGCGCCGACCGGCATCTATGCCTGGGAGTTCCAGAATACTGTCACCGACAGGTGGTATGATTGCCGGGATCAGGTGATCCGCTGGAGCGACGGCCGCCTGGTGCGGATGGAGATTGCCACCGACATCACCGGCCGCAAAGAGGGGGAGGCCACTCTGCTCTTGCAAGGCGCCGCTCTGAACGCCGCCGCCAATGCCATTGTCATTACCGACCGCACCGGTAGAATCGAGTGGGCCAACCCGGCGTTCAGGATCCTCACCGGCTACAGCACTGAAGAAGCGATCGGCAAGAATCCCCGGGACCTGGTCAAGTCCGGCGTGCATGATCAAGCGTTCTACCGGGAGATCTGGGACAGCCTGCTGGCCGGAAATGTTTGGCGCGGTGAAATGACGAATCGGCATAAAGACGGCACGCTCTATCCCGAGGGACAGACCATCACCCCGGTCAAGGATGCCCGTGGCGAGATCACCCACTTCATCGCCATCAAGCGCGACCTCACCAGGCGCCACAAGCTGGAAGAGCAACTCCAGCACGCCCAAAAGATGGAGTCTATCGGCACTCTGGCCGGTGGCGTTGCCCATGACTTCAACAATATTCTGACGGCCATCATCGGCTACGGAACCATTGCCCTCATGAAGATGGCGACGGACGATCCGCATCGGCTTTATATTAAGAATATGCTCGAAGCCTCTGACCGGGCTGCCCACCTGACCAAGGACCTCCTCCTCTTCAGCCGGAAACAGCGCGTTATCAAAAAACCGGTAGATCTCAATATGGTTGCCGACAAAGCTGAAAAATTTCTTGCCCGAGTCATTGGCGAGGATATCGTCTTTAAAACCATCCTTCAAGAAACGCCGGTTCCGATTTTAGCTGATGCTTATCAGCTGGAACAGGTGCTGATGAACCTGGCCACCAACGCCCGCGATGCCATGCCGCACGGTGGGGCATTGACGCTGACCACGGGGAAGGTCGTGCTCAACGAAGAGTTCGTCTCCGTGCACGGCTGCGGCAAACCCGGAGTCTATGGACTTATCACCGTAACCGATACCGGTTGCGGCATGAATGACGCCACGCGACTGCGGATCTTTGAGCCCTTCTTCACCACCAAGGAGGTCGGCAAAGGGACGGGACTGGGCCTGGCGATGGCCTATGGCATCATCAAACAGCACGATGGCTGTCTCCATGTCGACAGTCAACCCGGCACCGGCACCACCTTCCGGATCTATCTGCCCCTCTACTCCGCAGCAAGAGAAGGCCGGGCACAACCGGAAGAGGTCTCCGTTGGCGGCACAGAGACGATCCTTCTCGCCGAAGATGACAAATCCGTCCGGGCTATGACCATGAGCTTGCTGACGGAGTTCGGCTATACGGTCATTGAAGCCGTGAACGGCGCCGACGCGGTGAATAAATTCACTGAATACCGTAACCCTATCGACCTGCTCCTTTTCGACCTGATCATGCCGAAGATGAACGGCAAGGAAGCCCTGGACGAAATCAGGAAGATCCGGCCCGGGATCAAGGCCATCTTCTCCAGCGGTTATGCCCCGGACACCATCCGGCAGAAAACATCGATGGCAGACGGCGTCCACCTTATAAGCAAACCGGCGCCGCCGGCGGAGCTGTTACGTAAAGTGCGGCAGGTGTTGGATTCTTCTTCGCAACCAGACTCTGCCTTCGGCACGACAAAGGATAGCCCATGCTGACAAACAACTTGACAGCCCCGTTGATTCTGATCGTTGAAGACGACGACCAGCACGCTGAGTTGATACAACGCTCTTTTGCGGCTGATCCTGAAGAGTATCGACTGGAAAGGGTCTGTACCCTCGCCAGCGCGAAACAGGCAATAACGAGACTCACTCCCGGCCTCATCCTGACGGACTATCGCCTTCCGGATGGCGAGGGGAGCGAATTAGTCACCGTAAGCGCGGGACAATGGCCGGTTATCATCATGACTTCGCAAGGGAATGAAGAGCTGGCGGTTGCAGTGATGAAGTGCGGTGCGCAGAATTACCTTGTCAAATCCCCGGAATCTTTTGCGGTCTTGTCCCACGTTATTGCGCGCGACATGAAATCCTGGGCACTGATACAGGAAAGGAAGCGAGCCGAGGAGGCCGTACGTCAAGGGAAGAGGGAGTGGGAACGAACGTTTGATGCGCTTCCCGACCTGATCGCTATTATGGATACCGAGTGGACCATTTCCCGCAGCAACAAAGCCATGGCGGCGCGGTGCGGTTTAAGTGTCGAAGAGATGATCGGCCGAAAGTGTTATGAGCTTGTCCATGGGCTTGATGCGCCACCTGCCTGTTGTCCCGGCTTCGAGTTGCTGGAGAGCGGAGCCATGCACTCGATCGACATCGAAGAAAAAGGGCTCGGCGGCAGCTTCGACGTCACCGTATCACCTCTGACCAATGAAGACGGCCGGATAACCTCATTTGTCCATATCATGCGCGACATTACCGAACGCAAAGCCGCCCAGGAAGAGAAGCTCGCTCTGGAACGGCAATTCCAGCAGGCCCAGAAGATGGAGAGCCTTGGCGTCCTGGCGGGCGGCATCGCCCATGATTTCAACAACATTTTGGCAGTTATCCTTGGCAATTGCTCTCTGGTCAAGCAGAGGCCGGAGATGGCGGTTGAACTGGTCCCCGAGATAGAGATCGCCGCCGAACGAGCGACGGATCTCTGCCGACAAATGCTGGTTTACAGGGGAAAAACACAATTTATTCCGGTCCCGGTCAAAATGACGGATCTCGTCGGCGAGATGTGCAAACTATTGCGGCCGACCATCCCGCATCAGGTCGAGATCCTACAGAATCTTGAGAACGATCTCCCGTCGATCCATGGCGATGCCAGTCAGCTCCGGCAAATTGTCATGAATCTGATGATCAATGCCGCGGAAGCTCTCGGCGAGAACCACGGAGAAATCTCTGTGGCACTGACCAGGGTTGAACTCGGTCGAGGAAGAGGCGAAGTTGATTATCTCAGCAAGGCCATAAGTGCCGGCGACTATCTTTGCCTGAAAATCGCTGACAACGGTTGCGGGATGGACGATGTAACCAGCAAAAGGCTTTTCGAGCCGTTCTACACGACAAAGTTCACCGGTCGCGGTTTGGGGATGCCGGCGGTGCTCGGCATTATCACCACACATAAAGGGGCATTACAGTTCAGCAGCCAGCCGGGGCAAGGGAGTTCTTTCCTGATTTATCTGCCGCTCCATAGCCCTGACTTTGTCGGGGTAGCGCCCATGGAGGTCACCGCAGCAAAACAGGAAGGCGGTACCATATTGCTGGTTGAGGATGAAAGACAGCTGCGGGAGATTGCCAAGGCATTAATCGAAGAATTAGGGTACACGGTTATTGTCGCAGCCAATGGCAAAGAGGCCCTGGAGCTGTATCAGGCAGGCGCAAGAGAGATCACGCTGGTGGTGACAGACATCGACATGCCGGTCATGAATGGTTACGAACTCTGCAAGGCCCTGAAAAAGATCAACAACGCCCTGCCGATCATCCTCTCCAGCGGCTTTGGCGATCAGTACGACACAACGCAGATAACCGCTGAAACGATCTCGGGATTTCTGAGTAAACCTTATAGTTTTGAGCAGTTAGGAAAGGCATTGAAGGGTGCACGAGTAACAGATGAGGGGAAAGACATGTAGTCTTTCCCCTCATGCCGCGGTGGTGTCGAATGATAAAAACAAAAACAGCCTTGACCCGGAGTCGAGGATGTTTTCTGCAGTGGCTATGCCCCCCCTAAACCCTCCGGCAGAAGACGTCACTCGCAGATGAAACCGGCAATTACCAAGCCCACCTCTCCCGAAGTGTTTCTGCGGACGATACGGCAGGTTCTCGACAACACGTTATGACTCTGCTCGAATCTGACACAATTATCGCCGTCTTCCATAATCCAGAATCTCCACTTCCCTAAAGAATAAAGTCCGTCGAAAGGAACTTGCTGTGCCGTTCCTGAACGATCTCGCGGATAATCTCGCGATTCTCCTTGACGTCGCGAGCCGCTACCAGCGTGCGGATGGAAAAGGCGCGCAGGGCGTCGGAGACTGACAAGGTCGCGACCGCTGAATCCTTGCGCCCGGTGAAGGGGAAGACATCGGGACCGCGCTGGCACTGGCTGTTGATATTGACCCGGCAGACCTGGTTGACCAGGGGATCGATGAGAGTCGCCAGCTCTACCGGGTCACGGCCAAAGAGACTGACCTGCTGGCCGTAATTCGACTCGGTGATGTAGTGCACGACCTCTTCCACATCATCAAAGGGGACGACCGGAACGATTGGCCCGAACTGCTCTTCGGTGTAAAGGCGCATCCCGGCAGCGACGGGATAAAGGACCGCCGGGGTAAAGAGGGTGCCATATACGGTCCCCCCTCCTGGGTTGACCACCACGGCACCGCGGACAATGGCATCGGCAATCAGTGCCGTCAGAGCCCCGGCCTTTCCCTCTTCGGGGAGCGGAGTAATTGCTGCGCCCTCTTCCCATGGCAGATTACAACGAAGGTCCGCGACCGCAGCCGCGAGACGGTCGACAAAATCGGCAGCCACAGCGCGCTGCACAAAGAGGATCTTGAGGGCGGTACAACGCTGCCCGTTGAAGGAGAGAGCGCCGCTCACGCACTCCCGCACCGCCAGCTCGAGATCAGCATCGGCAAGGACGATGGCGGGGTTCTTCGCCTCCAACCCCAGGACCAGCCGCAGTCGATGCGGCCGGGGGTGGATCTTCTGCAGGGTGTCAGCGGCACCACTGGTGCCGATAAAGGCAAAGGCATCGACCCGGCCCGAAGACATGAGCGGTGGAATGATCGTGCGACCGGCACCGAAGATGGCATTGACGACGCCAGGGGGGAAAGAATCGCGAAAAGCCGGGAGGAGCGGGCCAAAGAGGAGGACGCCGTGACGGGGAGGCTTGAAGATAACGGTATTCCCCATGATCAGGGCCGGAATCAGGGTGGTGAAGGTCTCGTTGAGGGGGTAGTTGAAGGGACCAAGGCAGAGGGTGACACCTAAGGGGGCGCGGCGGATCTGCCCGAGGATCCCGTCAACAATGGTAAAGCGCGAGGAAATCCGGTCGAGATCCTTGAGCGCATCGATGGTATCGTCAATGTAGGTAACGGTGCGGTCAAACTCCTTCTGCGCATCGCTCAGGGTCTTGCCGATCTCCCACATCATCAGCCGGACGATGGTCTCCCGCTCGCCCCGCATGCGCAGGGTGAAGCGCTGTACCCGGTCGATCCGCTCGGCCACAGTCATGGTCGGCCACAAACCGCGGCCGTGATCGTAAGCCGCCACCGCTGCGGCAAGGGCCGCCAACGACTCTGTTTCTCCGAGGAGCGGAAAAGCGCCGATCGCCACCTGCTGAGGTCCGTCGGCGCCGGAAAAACAGATGGGAGATGAAACTTCCTGAAAGGGGCCATTCCAGAGCCGGAGTTCGCCGTTAATCAAATAATGCCGCTGCTCAAAACGTTCCTGTCGATATTCTGCAGGGATTGCTTCCATATTATGCGGAAAGATCCCCTGTCCGGTTGTTAACTTCGTCATAACCTTGTCTCCTGTGACAGCTAAATGTTCTCCGATGAAATACTACCACCTAATCTAACAGATGGAAGGCGACTCAGCTTGATCTGCCTATTGACGCGCCCCCCCCATTTGCCTATTCTGTCCTTTCTGCCCACCGCAGTCCGCAAGAAAGGGGCCCCGCTGCCCATGCACACGAAGCTAAAATATTTTTCCGGCTATTCTTCGCAGTTGACCGGCCAGGTGACGCAACTGATCGCAGAAGGACGTCTGGCCGATGTGCTGCTCAAAAAATATCCGACGCCGCACACCATTCGCACCGACAAGGCCCTCTACGATTTTACTGTCACGCGCAAGAATGAGTTTCTGCGCAACACGCCACCGCTGAGCAAGGTCAGCTACGACGGAAAAATCGAAGGCCTCCACCAGGCCCTTGGCGTGCATTACTTTGTCTCCCGGGTGCAGGGCGCCAAACTCAAGGCCAAACATGAAATCAGAATCGCCCCGGCCTTCAAGGTCGCGCCCCGCGAATTTCTGCAGATGATCGTGGTGCATGAACTGGCGCACCTTAAAGAGAAGGAGCACAACAAGGCTTTTTATCAGCTCTGCGAACATATGGAACCGGCCTATGGGCAGCTCGAATTCGATACCCGCCTCTTTCTTACCCATCTCGAACTCTTCGGCCCCCTTTACCCGGCGTCAACTCCAAACTCCTGACTTTTTGCCTAAACACAAAAAAGCCCGCGAATGCGGGCTTTTTTGTGTTTACAACTTAGCCATGAGCCGAACAAAATCCTCCGGCATTCCGGTGTCAAAGGTCATGAACCGACCGGTGAAAGGATGCGTGAAGGCCAGGGAACAGGCATGAAGGGCAAGGCGGTTCGAAACCGAATCATCTTGGCCGTACTTCCGATCGCCGACAACAGCATGGCCTTTTTCGGAAAAATGGACACGAATCTGGTGCTTGCGGCCGGTGAGAAGATGAATCTCCACCAGACTGAAGCCTTTTCTGCTCTCCTGCAGTACCTTGTATTCAGTATGGGCGAGCTTCCCCTTGGCAGGATCCGGAGTCGAGTAGACCCGCTGGGCAGAATTCTCGGCCAGACAGGAGGAGATTGTCCCTTCCTTTGGCGTCAGGCGGCCATGGACAATGGCCAGGTAATGCTTATCCGTCCTTTCCCAATTCTCCTGCAGAAAGATCTTGGCGGCTTCACTCTTGGCAAAGAGGAGCAGTCCGGAGGTATCTTGATCGAGACGATGGACAACAAAGACCCGGTTGCGCGATTTCGGATCGCCTTTACGCACGTAATCGTTGAGAAGATAGTGGGCGGTGCGCGTCTTGTCCCGCTCGGTGCCGATGGTCAACAGTCCGGCCGGCTTGACCACCACGATGATCTCCTTGTCCTCATAAAGGATGCTCATCCCGCCTGGCTGATGCTTCCTGCCCGGCTTTTTTTTCTGCTGCTGCTCCAATTATTCGCCTTTCCTTCTTTGCCCTCCCCCTACTGCGGGCCGCGCCGGGTGTGGGTTGACTTCTTCGATCCCGGTTTGAAGGGACGTCTTTCGCCCCCTTTTCCGGGGGTGCGCCGGTGCATCGGGCGCTCATCCGCCCCCCCTGCCCCCTGGTCAACCCGCAACTGCAGCTGCTGACCGCAGACCCAGACCCCCTGTAAATGCTTGAAGGTCTCGGAGGGGAGATCGCGGGGGAGATCGACCAGACAAAAATCGTGGTAGATCTTGATGGCGCCGATCTCCTTACTGGTCAGTTGCGATTCGTTGGTGATCGCTCCGACTATGTGGCGGGGCTCGACGCCGTGACTGCGGCCGACTTCAATGCGGTAACGGAGCAGCTGCGAATCCCCTTCGCGGGACGGTCGAGGCGGGCGGTTATCGATAATCCGCTCCGGTGCGGACGGCGGTTCGACGAACCCTTCCTCCGGCTGCAGTGGCCGCTCTTTCTGCACCAGATATGCAAGGGCCGCGGCAATGCGGCGATGGCCGACATCGTACTCGGACTGGAAGGAATCGATCATCTCTTCGAAGAATTCGAGATCCTCGGATTCCAGGGTGGTAGAGATTTGCTCTTTAAAAAGGTTAACCCGGCGGTTGGCGATATCTTTGCGCGTCGGCAGATTCATCGCCTTGATCGGCTGGCGGGTAGCCTGCTCGATCAAATTGAGCATACGCATTTCCCGAGGGGCAACAAAGAGGATCGCTTTACCCTCCTTACCGGCACGGCCGGTGCGGCCGATGCGGTGGACATAAGCTTCGGTGTCATTGGGGATGTCGTAATTGACGACGTGGCTGATCCGCTTGACATCAAGACCGCGGGCGGCAACGTCAGTGGCAACAACGATATCGAGGGAGCCGCCCTTGAGGCGTTCGATGGTCTTTTCGCGCAGCACCTGCGACATGTCGCCGTTCAAAGGCGCGCAGGAGAAACCGCGTGCTTCGAGCTTTTCGGCAAGTTCGACGGTGGCGACCTTGGTGCGGACAAAGACGATCATCGCTTCGATCTCTTCGGCTTCGAGAATCCGGGTCAGGGCATCAAGCTTGTGCAGCCCCTTGACCTGCCAGAAGCGCTGCTCGATGGTCTCGACCGTTGAGGTCTTGGTGCGGATGCGAATCTCCACCGGATCGCGCAGGTGCCGGCGGGCAATCCGTAGCACCTCATTCGGCATCGTCGCTGAGAAGAGGGCGGTCTGGCGCTCGGGCGGGGCATGGCTGAGGATATCTTCGACATCCTCAATAAAGCCCATGCGCAGCATCTCGTCGGCTTCGTCGACGACCACAGCGCGCAGCCGGTCGAGCTTCAAGGTGCCGCGGCGCAGGTGGTCCTGAATCCGTCCCGGCGTACCGACCACTGCCTGCACCCCACGCGCCAACTGGCGGAGCTGCTGTTCCATATTCTGACCGCCATAAACCGGCAGCACCTGAAAGCCGGGGAGATAACGGGCATAGGTCTGCATCGCTTCCGCGACCTGCAGGGCAAGCTCCCGGGTCGGGGTGAGAACAAGAATCTGCGGTGCCTTCAGAGCCGGATCAAGGCGGCTGAGAAGAGGGAAGGCAAAAGCGGCGGTCTTGCCGGTACCGGTTTGTGCCTGGCCAAGGACATCACGTCCGGCCAACAGGGGAGGAATACTCTGCGCCTGAATCGGTGAGGGGGCTTCATAGCCAACCTCGTCGATCACCCGGTTAATGGCGGGGGCTAGATTAAGTTCGGCAAAAGTGGGGAGGATCTCTTCGTCTGTCATGAAAGCAACCTGTCTATGAATTGAATCCGGGGTTTCCCCGGTATGAAGAAGAATGTCCTGCAGCTTACTGCAGGGCACCGAAAATTTTCAGCAAATGCGGAATCATCTGTTTTTTACGTGACATCACCCCTTTGAGTTCGTACAGGTGAGGTTCCAGCTGGGGATATCCGAAGAGGTGAGCGATTTCATTCTTTCCGACGGCAAGGAAGAGGGTAGTTTCGCTGTAGATGTCCGTTACCATCAGCCCGGCCAGATCGAGGCGATCTTTCTCTTTGATCTCTTGCAGAATCGCCCGCAACTCCTCCTTCATCTCGAGAAATTCGGCAAAACCGACGACCTCTACCTGCCCCACCCCGAAGCGCACTTCACCGGCGCTAAACTCCTTGAAATCGGCGCAGATTGCCTCTGTTTTGCTGGCATAAGCGGAAAAACCACTACCGGCCGAGAAGATATCGCGGCCAAAGACCAGATAGTCAAGTCCGGCCACCGCGGCCAGCCAAAGGGCCATCTCCCGATCCCGCGGCGTTGTCGTCGGAGACTTAAGAATGACCGTATCAGAAAGGATGCCGGCAAGGAGAAGGGACGCGATCGCCTCGTCCGGTTCGATGCCGCGCTCGCGATACAGGGTGGCAACGATGGTGCAGGTGCTGCCGACCGGGACCGCCATAAAAGTGATTGGTTGTGAGGTCGGGGCATTGCCGAGCTTGTGATGATCTATAACCTCAAGAATTTCAACGCTCTCGGCGCCATAAACTGCCTGCCCCAGTTCATTGTGATCAACAAGAATCAAGGCATAAGGGATGGGGGCGAGGAGGGACGACTTAGTGGCGATACCGGCAATGGTCCCATCTTCTTCGATGGCAATGACCGCCGGTTCCTGGGCATGCAGCAGCTTGATGCGCAGATGCTCCAGAGGTTCATTGACGCCGATCTGCTCAAAGCGGGTTTCGATAAAGGCGGTGAGGGGGGATGAAAGGCGAGCCAGCCAGGCCGCCGTTGCCGTATCGTGCGGGGTCGAAAGGACGGTCACTCCGGCCTGGCGGGCGCGGGCGAGGAGTTCAGGAGGGAGGACAAAACCACCGGTGAGGATCAACACTCCGGCCCGGCTTTCGATGGCCTCCTGCTGGATCGACGGGCGGTCGCCGGTGATAACCAGTAGCCGCCGACGCTCATATCCGGAGATGCGGGCCGCAAAAGAGGCCCCGGTCATTGCGCCGATAAAGAGGTGATACTCGGCCACAGTCACATCCGCCTCCCCGGCAAGGATCGTTGCTTCCAGACAGTCACAGAGCAGGGTCACAGAGGTTTCGACTTCGCGCCGGCTCTGCGTACTGGCGGCGAGATATTTTTCCGAGAGGCGCAACAGCGAGACGATGCCGACCGGCAGACGGGCAGCATCGGCAATCGGCAGCACCCGGATGGCGTGTTGGTGAAAAAGTTCGAGGGCGCTCTTGAGAGAGGTTTGGGGCGAGGCCATGACCGGCTGCCTATTGAGAACGTCCCGCACCTTCGGGTGGACATCGCTAAGACGGATGGGGACAGGAATCTGCAGGCGATCGAGGATGTAACGGGTTTGCGGATTCGGTGTGCCGGCGATGGCCGGGGAGACGTTGGTAAAACCGAAACGTCGCTTGAACTCGGCATAAGCAATCGCCGATGCCACTGAATCCGTATCCGGATTGCGGTGGCCGATGACATAAATCTGTTTTTGCATGCAAACTCCAGGACAAGGTAAACGACGCTTATCCTACGGCAAATCCTGTCAATTGTGTATTAGTTAATCGCCCTTCCGGCCAAAAAAGAGGGGACGCTCCTCCCCGGACGACAGGAGACGTCCCCACAAGGTGAGGAATGCATGGCGGTGTCACCATCAGAGTTTGGTCAATTCATGAATTTTGAGTTCCAGATCGTCAATATTAAGGAGAAGAATCCCTTCGTTATCGACCTCGCTGCGCAGGATCCCCTCCTCCAGCCAGGAAAGGAGTGAACTTCTGTCGATCCCGTACTTTTGCGCCGCAGCATCAAGACTCTGCCAGTTTTCTCCGAGTGACATGATCGCTCTCCTTAGTGACGGGATGAAGGGAACATAGTTTGACTCAGCACCCATGCGCTGTTAATCTTTGCTGCGTGCCGGCAATGGAAGACATGAAAAACCTGCTTTTAAAGAATAACAAAATTTTCCACATTTGACATTATGGACGAACATAAAATGCCTTCAGGTGGAATCATCCAGTGCAACAGATCCTGAGAACCGGCATAGCGGCAGCAGCCCTGATGCTTTGTAGTGCCTGCGCTATAACGACGACAAAGGTCGGCCCCCTTTCTGCGCCAACTCCAGCAGGCGTGCTAACCCCCCTTCAAAGCACGCCGCTCCAGATCCCCATATCCGAAGAACTGCAGCCGCCGCCCCCCCGCCATCCGGCAGAGGACGCCGCAGCCGCATTGCCAAGCGTTGCCGCTGAAGAGCTTATTGTGGCCCCCGCGACAAGCGAGCCACCACCCCCGGCCGCCCCTGCTTACTACCAGAGTTTTGCTTCATACTACGCGAAACGCTTTGAGGGACGCCGCACCGCCTCGGGCGAGCCCTATGATCCTGCTCAGTTGACCGCCGCCACCAGGGATTTCCCTCTGCAAAGCTGGCTCAAAGTGATCAATCCTGCCAACGGCAGAGAGGTCATCGTGCGCGTCAACGATCGCACCGGAAAACGTAAAACGCCGCTCGTCGATCTTTCACGAGCAGCAGCAAGCAAACTCGGGTTTCTCGGAAAAGGGAAAATTCGGGTCCACGTCATCCCGATCTCCCCCGCTCCTTAGCTCCCCTCCTTTCAAGAATCACACCCCGAGAAATCGACTGACCAACTCCTTTACGCCGCCAGTCTCGGTGGCGACTGCGTCCCGTCGCTCTTCCAGCGACATAAAGCTCAGCAGATAACGACGCGCCGGCGTCTCTCCCCCGGCGATCTTCTCCGCCATATTGCAGACAATGCCAATCGGCAGTCCGGCACGAAACCCTGCAACCAGGCGGCCGATTTCGTCCCGCTTCTGTTCATCTGTCCATGCCTTGAAAAGCTCTTCACCTAAGTCACTCTGCACACTCAACATGAATAAATCTCCCGATTAACAATGAGAAGGAAATGCGTGATCATCATGATCAATCCTTGTCCCTTTTATAAACAGAGGAGAGCTCATCTTCAACCATATTTTTTGTCCTGACGACAAATGGGGAGAAATGCTATCCCTTGACCGAGCTAACTATAAGAAATTTTTTAATAAAATTTTTATCCGTCCCATTGAAAACCGTTCAGATCGACGGTTTGAGTTCACACTCCTCTTCCCTTTTAACGGAATGATGATCAGTAATAAAAATTATTCGTTAAAACAACGTCTTTCCACAAAATGTTCCTTGACAGCCACCGGAGCCGCCGGTATATTTCAATCCCAAAGAGTGTAAAAAAGTGTAAAAAATGCCCTAGACGGACTCCTTTATGAACTTTCAAGGCGAGTACATCAATCTGATCGACCCGAAAGGCCGAGCCAGTATCCCTTCTCGCTTTCGCGAAACGCTCAATAGCGTCTACGGCGATGACCGCCTGATCGTGACCAAGAATATCGATGGCGGCCTCACCGCTTACCCTCTCTCCCGTTGGCCGCAAATAGTTGAAAACGTCAAAAGCCGACCAGTCGGGCAACCCAGAACCCATATGATTCGCTTGCTCATTTCTCCGGCCCAGGAATGCACCTTTGACAAACAGGGGCGCATTCAAATCCCGCTCTCCCTTCGGAGTCATGCCAATCTCACCAAGGAGATTGTCGTTGTCGGCCACTTCGACAAAATCGAAATTTTTAATCAGTCCCATTACGATCAGGTCACTCACAAATCAGAGTCGTTCTTGCAGGAAAACCCGCAAGACATGGCGGATATGGGTTTCTAGTCCATGGCAGCGACCGACTTCAAACACCTGTCCGTTCTGCCCGAGGCAACGATCGCCTGCCTGGCGCCGCGGGCGGGGGAGATTTATCTCGACGGCACGGTTGGCGGCGGCGGCCATGCCCGCCTGATCCTTGAAGCTTCGGCCCCCGACGGCCGCCTGATCGGCCTCGACCGTGATCCCGACGCTCTCGAGCACGCGGCACGGATTCTGTCTCCTTACGGAATGCGAGTCTCCCTGCATCATGCCTGCTTTGCGGAACTGGCAACGATCCTTGACACCCTCTCCATTGACGCTGTCGACGGAGTTCTTTTCGATCTGGGGGTCTCTTCCTGGCAACTCGACAGCGCCGGACGGGGATTCTCCTTTCGTCAGGACGGCCCCCTTGACATGCGCATGGATCCAACGCGCGGTGAATCAGCTGCGGATATCGTCAACCATCGGGATGAGACTGAACTGGTACGAATCTTTCGGGAATACGGGGAAGAACGCTTTGCCGGTCGCATTGCCAGACACATTGTGAAGATTCGCCAGATCACCCCCTTTACCCGCACGACAGAACTTGCCGAGATGGTGCGCGATGTTGTTCCCGGCGGCAACATCCCGGCGCGGATTCACCCGGCTACACGAATTTTTCAAGCATTACGCATTGAAGTCAACGGCGAACTAGAGCAGGTCAAGAGCGGGATCAGCACCGCCTTTCAGCGTTTAAAGATCGGCGGTCGACTAGCCATTATCTCTTTTCACTCACTGGAAGACCGCATTGTCAAACAGACATTCCAACAGTTGAGTACGGGGTGTAACTGCCCGCCCAAACTTCCCCTTTGCGTCTGCGGACGGACCCCCGTCGCGGAACTCCTTACGCGCCGCGGCATCAAGGGTTCAACGGCAGACAGTGACAATCCCCGGGCCCGCAGTGCCGTATTACGGGCAATTCGCAAACTTTGCAACTAAGTCAGTCCAGGGAGGACGATCATGGCACCAAGTCACTCTTCAACTATTACCCGCATCGGTGCGGCTCCCCTCATTCACCGCACAATGCTGACCCCACTGCTCTGCACCATTCTTGGTCTCGCCATCATTTCGGTCTTTTTCGTCTGGTCACGGCAGCAGGTTCTCAGCTTGCAATACGACATAGCCAGCATTGAAAGCAGTATCCGCAGCGCCCACCAGGAAGCAAGCAAGCTGCAGGTTGAAGTGACGATGTTACGGCAGCCGCGACGCATCGAGGAATTGGCGCGCAAGGAACTGGGTCTGGTGATGCCCGACCCCCGAAAAATTATTGTTATTCGCTAATGACGCCCCAGGAGTTCAAGGCCTACAAACGACTCCGGCTCGTTACTTTTTGCCTGAGTGCCATCTTTCTTGTGATTATCGGCAGAGCCTTTTACCTCCAGGTCATTACCAATCAGAAATGGGAGCAACTGGCAGAACGGCAATATCGCAAAACTATCCGTGACGAATCGCCGCGCGGCACCATTTTTGATCAAAATAATGAGCCCATGGCCCTCAGCATTGCCGTGGATATGGTCTACGTCGAGCCGAACCAGCCCACAAGTTTTCCCTCGACGGCCAAGGAAAAAGAGAAGCGTCGGGAAGCAGCTGCGGTTCTGGCCGCGACATTGTCTCTCCCTGCGGCGGAGATTACGAAGAAGCTCCATTCGAATAAAAATTACCACCTGATCAAAAGACAAATCTCTCCGGAAGAGGGGTCGCTGCTTCGTAAAAAAATCAAGGATCAGAAACTCCCCTGGATCGGCATCAAGCAGGAGTATCGGCGCTATTATCCTAACGCCGAAGTCGGCGCCCAACTCCTCGGTTTCACAGGTCTTGAACATCAAGGACTCGAAGGACTTGAACTGAAATACAACGACCTTCTCCTCAGTAAAGGAGAAGGTCTTCGGGAAGGAAGAAAGGACAATCGTGGACGCGTAATCGGCGCGAGTCAGGAGAGAGGAAAGGAAACTCTCCCGGGCAGCAGCCTTGTCCTCACTATCAATCAAAAGATTCAATTCATTGCGGAGAGGGAATTAGCCGAAGGTCTGCGTTCGTCAGGCTCAAAAGCCGGTTGCGTCATTGTTCTCGATCCCGCAACCGGGAAGGTTCTGGCATTGGCGAATCAGCCTGGCTTCAATCCGAATGCGCTGTCTGAGTATCGTCCCGGAGATTGGCGTAACCGAGCCCTGGGCGATGCTTTTGAACCGGGGTCGACACAAAAAATCTTTACAGTCGCCGCGGCTCTTAATGAAAAAGTTATTACCCCGGGACAGTTGATTCACTGTGAAAACGGCTCGTACAAAGTCGGCGGCAAGGTTATTCGCGATCACGACCCCCTCGGCCTGATTACGATTACCGACATCCTCAAGCACAGTTCAAATATCGGTTCCGCTAAGATTGGCAAGAAGTTGGAGCGGGAACGACTTTACAAATACCTGAGCGACTTTGGCTTCGGGAGCGTCACCGGTATCGATCTGCCCGGTGAATCGCGGGGAAGGTTGCACAAGCCGGGGAAGTGGTATGAGATCGATCTGGCCGCTATCTCCTTTGGGCAGGGACTGACTGTGACTCCGATGCAGACAGCGGCAGCAATGGCAGCGATTGCCAACCACGGATTGTTGATGCAACCACATGTTGTCGAAAAGATTATCAGCGGCGACGGCAGCGAAACAATCATTGCACCAAAAGCGCTGCGGCAGGTCGTCTCGGCGGAGACCGCCAATATTGTCCGTGACATGCTGATGACGGTCACCGAAAAGGGGGGGACCGGCACCTTGGCCGTTGTCCCCGGTTATCGCACCGCCGGCAAGACCGGAACTGCCCAGAAAGCCGATGCCGCCACCCGCAAATATTCCGTCGACAAGCGGGTCGCCAGTTTTGTCGGCTTCATCCCCGCCGAGAGCCCCAAACTGGTCATCCATGTTCTTCTGGACGAGCCAAAAGGGCAAGTTTACGGCGGCTTGATTGCCGCTCCGATCTTTAGTCACGTTGCGGCGCAAACTCTGCAACTGCTCGGCATTCCGCCGACTTACCCGGAAGATCGCAATACGATTCTCCCTTCGGCGGAAGCGATCGCTAAGATCCTGGGGAGCGCAGAAGCAGAAGAATTGACGGCCCTGGATCCCCATTCATTCGATGATATAGTTGAAGTCGATGAAAATGGCGAAGCCATCGCTTTGGTACCGAGCGGCCCGGTGATGCCAAACTTCCTAGGCTTAAGCAGTCGTCAGGTCTTGGAAATGGCACAAGAGAGCAGTCTCAACCTGAAGTTGATCGGTAGCGGGCGAGTCATTGAACAGGATCCGCCCGCCGGCATGCCGATCCCATTGGGGAGCGGAATCTGGGTCCGGCTCGAACCCCCGAGTGACCGCCCGATCCCGGCAGAAAAGAGCCCGAAATGAAATTAATCAACCTCCTGACCAAGCTGCCGATCATCCACCAGTTCGGCCCGACCTACCTGGTGGTTGCCGCACTGTGTAACGACTCGCGACTGGTCCGCCCCGGCTCCGCCTTCTTTGCCCTGCGCGGCACGGCCCAGGACGGTCATAACTATATCCAGCAAGCGCTGCAGCAAGGGGCGAAAATTCTCTTCATGGAGGAAATGATAGCGCTGCCGGCTGACTGCTGCGGGATTGTCGTTGCTGACTGCCGTAAAACCCTTTCCCTTGCCGCCGCAGAATTTTACCGACATCCGGAAGCAGAGCTCTGCATGGTCGGTGTTACCGGCACCAACGGCAAGACGACAATTACTTATCTCCTTGAAGCGATCCTGCGCGCCGCCGGCAAAGCGCCGGCTGTTTTGGGGACGGTGAGCTATCGCTTCAATGATCTGCAACAGGTCGCTTCTCATACCACCCCTGATGCGATTGAACTTTTCGCGTCCCTCGCCACCTTCCGCCAGCACGGCGCCACTGCTGCGGTGATGGAGGTCTCGTCGCACGCCCTGCATCAATATCGGGTCGAAGGGATCAGTTTTGATGCGGCGGTCTTTACCAACCTGACGCCGGAACATCTCGATTATCATGCCGATATGGAGGAGTACTTTGCTGCCAAGCGACGCCTCTTTGCTGAGCGCTTAAAACCAGGAGCGCGCGCCGCCCTCTGCATTGACGACGCTTATGGCGAGCGTCTCGCCAGCGAATTTCCTCAGGCCATTACCTGTGGCCTTGCGTCGCGGGCAGCTGTCCATCCTCAAGAGATCAAGCTCTCTCTTGACGGCATTCACGGAACCTTCACCTCCCCGCTGGGACTGCTTCGTATCGACTCGCGCCTGGTCGGCCCCTTCAATCTTCAGAATCTCCTTTGCGCGGTTGCGGCCGGCGTTGCTCTGAATCTACCGACGACAGCGATCGAAGCCGGCATCGACGCCGCGCATGCGGTCCCGGGACGATTGGAACGGGTCGAAAATGCACGCGGAGCTCTCATTCTCGTCGATTACGCCCACACCGGCGACGCCCTCGATAAAGCTCTCGCCGCCGTCGCTACCCTCCAACCGCAACGGATCATCACTGTCTTTGGCTGCGGTGGCGACCGCGATCGGCGCAAGCGGCCGATCATGGGAGAGGTTGCCGCCCGCCACTCGCAGTTGGCGATCGTGACTTCGGACAACCCGCGCACTGAAGACCCGCATGCCATCATCGCCGAGGTTGAAAAGGGGGTGCAGCAGATTCATCCGCGCAGGCTAAGTGAAGCAGAGGTCCGGCAGGGAGCAAACGGCTATCTGGTCGTCCCTGACCGCCGTCAGGCGATCCGCCTCGCCGTCTCGATCCTGACGGCGGGGGACCTCCTCCTCGTTGCCGGCAAGGGGCACGAAGATTATCAGATTATCGGCAAAGAAAAATTTCACTTCGACGATCGCGAAGAGTTGCGCGCAGCCCTGTCAACCGGGGGATCGGCATGAACCTTGACCTGCAAAAGATCGCCAGTGCGGTGAATGGCAAACTCCACCCGCATCATGCCCATGGTGAAATTTGCGGCATCACCACCGACAGTCGCACGGTGGCGCCCGGCGAACTCTTCGTGGCCTTACGGGGTCCAACTTTCGATGGCCACGACTTCATCGCCGCCGCCGCCGCCAATGGGGCCGGGGCGATCCTTTGTGATCATTTGTCAGCAGAATCACCTCTCCCGCAGATCGTTGTCGCCGACACCCTGCGGGCCCTTGGTGATCTTGCCGCCTTCTGGCGCCATCGTTTTCACCTGCCGGTTGCCGCCGTCACCGGTTCCTCCGGCAAGACAACGACGAAAGAGATGCTGGCCGCTATTTTGGCACGGACCGCACCCGGCCTGAAGACAGCCGGCAACTTTAACAACCTGATCGGCCTGCCGCTGACAATCTTTCAACTCTCCACCGCAGCTCAATGGGCGGTCCTGGAGATGGGGATGAGTGAGCGGGGCGAAATTGCCCGTTTGACCGAAATAGCCGCTCCGACCGTCGGCGTGATTACCAATGTGGCACCGGCCCATCTGTTGACCATGAAGAGCCTCGGCGCTATCGCGCGCGCCAAAGGGGAACTCTTTGCTGCCTTGCACCCGGGATCGCTGGCAGTCATCAATCTTGATGATGAACGGGTAGCAGCGATCCCTGTAGCTAATGGAGTACAGCGGCGCACCTACGGTCTGAGCGCCGCCGCAGATATCCGCGCTGAAGAGATTCGACCCGAGGGCGCCGAAGTGCGCTTCATTCTGCGCGCCGCCGGCGAAACGCGGCCAATCCGCCTTGCTCTTCCGGGGCGGCACAATGTCAGCAACGCCCTGGCAGCAGCAGCGGCAGCCCTCGGCATGGGCCGCACCCTGGAAGACATTGTCGCAGGGCTCGAAGCCTTTGCACCGGTCAAAGGGCGCATGGAGACCCACCTGCTCAGCGACGGCATCGTCCTGATCGAAGACACCTACAATGCCAACCCGCTCTCGGTTAAAGCCGCCCTCATCGCTCTCGATGAAATGGGGGGAAGCGGTGAGCGCATCGTTGTTCTCGGGGACATGCTCGAACTTGGCGAAAGCTCGGCAGACCTGCACCGCGAGGTCGGGGAGTTTGCAGCGGCACACTGCGACCGTCTCCTGCTCCTTGGGCCGGAAAGCCGGGAGATGGCAGAGGGGGCCCGTTCTGCCGGTCTGCCCGCAGCTCGAATCGCTCACTGCGACAACCACAGTGAGGCGGCGCAGCGGCTGATTCAGACCGTTCGTCCCGGGGCCCGCATCCTCATCAAGGGATCACGGGGAATGAAAATGGAGCAGATTACCGCCGAACTGCGCAGCAAACTCGGCCTTCTGCCGACGAAAGGCTGACCGGATGCTTTATCACCTCCTTTATCCGCTTCATACCTACGTCTCAGCTTTTGGCGTCTTTCGCTATATAACCTTCCGCTCGATCTATGCGACGATCACCGCCCTGCTCATCGCCTTTCTCCTCGGTCCCTGGCTGATTAAAAAACTGCAGAATTTGCAGATCAGTCAAACTATTCGCCGCGACGGTCCGGAATCACACTTCAAAAAGGAGGGGACACCGACCATGGGGGGGACGCTCATCCTCCTCTCCATCGTCCTGCCGACCCTTCTCTGGGCGGACTTGACCAACCTCTATGTCTGGATCGTCCTCTTTGTCACCATCAGCTTTGGCGCGGTCGGCTTTATCGATGACTGGCGCAAGATCAAAGAAAAGAACAGCAAGGGACTCTCGGCCCGGCAGAAGATGTTCTGGCTGACACTGATCGCCTGTGTTGCCACGTTTCTGCTTTATCTCAGTGGTTTCAAGACCACCGTTGCCTTCCCCTTCTTTAAGGCTTTCCGTCCTGACTTCGGGCTGCTTTACATCCCCTTTGCGGTGCTGGTGATTGTCGGCGCCGGCAATGCCGTCAACCTGACCGATGGCCTCGACGGATTGGCGATCGGACCGATGGTGATTGCCGCTGCCACCTATCTGATCTTTGCTTATGCTGCCGGCAACTTTAAGGTCGCCGAATACCTGCAAATCACCGGGGTCAATGGCGCCGGGGAACTCAGTGTCCTTTGTGGTGCCATGGTCGGGGCGGGGCTCGGCTTCCTCTGGTTTAATACTTATCCCGCTCAGGTCTTTATGGGCGACGTCGGCAGCCTTTCCCTCGGCGGCGCTCTTGGCACGATTGCTGTCATTACCAAACAGGAACTGGTCCTGCTCGTCGTCGGCGGCATCTTTGTCATGGAAGCCCTCTCGGTTATCGTCCAAGTGACCTCATTTCGTCTCTACGGGAAACGGGTCTTCCGCATGGCGCCGATTCACCACCATTTTGAACTCAAGGGCTGGGCGGAACCAAAGATAATCGTGCGTTTCTGGATTATCAGTATCCTGCTGGCCTTGATTGCTATCTCAACCCTGAAACTGCGTTAACAAACAGGTAGGTCATGAATCGAATCGATTATCCGCAGCAGAAGATTATGATTGTCGGTGCCGGCCGGACCGGCATCGCTCTGTGCCGTTACTTTGTTCAACGCGGTGCCGAGGTGACTCTGTCGGATACACGTCCGGCCGACAACCTGACAGAACTCGACGAACTCATCCATCTCGGTGTGACCCTTGATCTCGGCGGCCATACCGCCGCGAAGTTTTTAGAAAGCAACCTGATCGTCATCAGTCCCGGGGTTTCTCTCCAGTTGCCGGTTATCAAGACTGCTGCGGCGGCCGGTATTCCAGTTTTAGGCGAGATAGAAATTGCTTGTCGCGAATTTGACGTTCCGCTGATTGCCATTACTGGTACCAACGGCAAATCGACGACAACGACGCTGATCGGCGCCATCTACTCCGCCTGGGGCAAGCAACCTTTTGTCGGCGGCAACCTCGGCACCCCGCTTATCGCGTCGACGCAGCGCAGCGATTATAACGTCATCGTTGCCGAGATCTCTTCCTTTCAACTTGAAGCTGTCGAACAATTTCATCCTCGTTACGCGCTCCTGCTCAACCTGAGTGAAGATCATCTTGACCGCTATCCTGATATGGAGAGCTATATAACTGCCAAACGAGAGATCTTCAAACGCATGACGGCAAGCGATGTCGCCATTCTCAACGCCGAAGATGCCTACACGGCCACCTTTAGCGAGAAGGTCATCGCCCAAAAGATCTTTTTTTCGTCAAGGCGGATTCTGGACAAAGGCATGGGCTACGATGGCACCCAGATCGTCTGGCGCCACCAAAACAGCGAGTACCATTTCCCGGTCAGTGATCTGCAAATCAAGGGCCTGCACAACATTGAAAATGTCATGGCTGCCCTCATCGCCCCCCTCTGTGATGGTTGCCCGCCAGAGCTTGCCTGGGAGGCGGTCTGTGCTTTCCGCGGTCTGGAGCACCGGATGAACCTGGTGCGTGTCCTGAACGGTGTCCATTGGTACAACGATTCCAAGGGGACTAACGTCGGCAGTGTCGTCAAGAGTCTGGAAGGGTTGCAGCCACCGGTAACGCTGATTGCCGGAGGAAAGGACAAGGGGGGTGATTATGCCCCGCTTGCTGATCTCATCAGCGAAAAGGTCCGCCATCTTATCCTCATTGGTGAAGCGAGCGCGCGTATCGAGGTTGCGTTGGGAAACTTGACCCATACTGTCCGCGCCGCTTCACTGGAAGATGCGGTAGCTCTAGCGCACGCACTGACAGAAACGGGAGGCACGGTCCTCCTCTCACCGGGATGCTCCAGTTTTGACATGTTCAAGAGTTACGCCGAGCGCGGCAACGTCTTCAGCGCTGCAGTGGAGCGTTTGCCGGAGGTGCGGCGATGACCGAAAAACTCCCCAGCCCGCCGCGAGAATATGATTGGAGCATCCTCCTCCTCGCAGTCTTCCTCACCGCCGTTGGGGTGGTCATGGTCTATTCGTCATCCGCGGAAATGGCTGACACGCTGGAGCGCTATCAAAAAGATGATTTTTACTTCCTGAAACGGCAAGCCATCTTCGCCGTTATCGGCTGCGGTGTTATGGCCGGGATGATGCATTACGATTACAAAAAACTACGTAAAGTTGCCGGGATCGGCTTGCTGGTTTGCATGTTCCTGCTTTTGGCGGTTTATATTCCCGGTCTGGGAGTGAAAATCAACGGGGCGCAGCGTTGGCTGCGTCTTGGCTTTAATCTGCAACCGGTCGAACTCGCCAAGATTGCCCTGATTATTTACATGGCGCACTCCTTGACCAAAAAGCAAAAAAAAGTCCGTGAATTCGTCAACGGCATTCTCCCCTACACTATCGTCCTCGGCATTATTCTCACCTTGCTAATGCTTCAACCCGACCTTGGCAGTGCCATGACTCTCGTCGCCGTTGCCATCGCCATGCTTTTTATTGCCGGCATGCGCTATGCTTATTTCGGCTACCTCCTCGCCATTCTTATCCCCCTTGGGGCATTTTTTGTGATGAACAGTAATTACCGAATGCAGCGGATCTTGGGCTTTCTTGACCCATGGAAGGATCCGACTGGAAACGGCTTGCAGATTATTCAAAGCTGGATCGCCATCGGTAGCGGTGGAATCTTTGGAAAGGGACTCGGTGAAGGGCGGCAAAAACTCTTCTATCTGCCGGAAGCTCATACCGATTTCATCCTTTCGGTCATCGGTGAAGAGTGGGGTTTTGTCGGTGTCTCACTGATCGTCCTCTGTGTTTACCTCCTCTTTCGCCGCGGCATGAACACGGCGCTCATGGCACCGGATGACTTTGGTCGCTATCTTGCTTTCGGGATTACGTTTCTTCTCGCTTTCCAGGCCGTCTTCAACATGTGCGTTGTCCTTGGTCTTGTCCCGACCAAAGGACTGGCCCTCCCCTTCATCTCTTACGGCGGCTCCAGCCTGGTCTGCACCCTGGCAGCAATCGGCATCCTCCTGAATGTGTCGAGTCAGGCGCAAGGGCGGGGAGTGTCTTCATGAGAATGCTTCTGGCCGGCGGTGGCACTGGTGGACATCTCTTTCCGGCCGTGGCTTTGGCGCAAAGGTTGTTGGAAATAGACGCGACGGCGCAAGTCCTTTTTGTCGGAACGAAAAACGGGATCGAAGCGACTGTCCTCCCCGAACTCGGCCTCCCCCTCGAAACGATTGAAATTTCGGGAATCGCCGGGCGTGGCTTATTTGAGCGTTTGCGTATCGCCCCGGCCCTGCTGAAGAGCGTACGACAATCGCTCGCTATTCTCAAAAGATTTCAGCCGGATGTCGTTGTCGGCGTCGGGGGTTATGCTTCCGGACCAGCACTGCTCGCCGCCCGTCTCTCCAAGGTTCCTTTTCTGATTCACGAGCAGAATGCCGAGTTCGGCCTGACCAATCGATTTTTGTCCCGCTGGGCGCAACGGATCTGCCTCTCCTTTCCGCCGCCCGCTGACCGTCCTTTACCACCAAAGCGCACGGTCGTCACCGGTAATCCAGTGCGTCACGGCATGACTGCTGTCGGGCCGATCCCGGCAGAAGAACGAACCCTTCTGGTGTTCGGTGGCAGTCGCGGCGCCCAGGCCATCAACGATGCTGTCGTGGCAGCTATTCCGGCGCTCACGCAACTCTGTCCGGAACTACGCATAATCCATCAAACCGGCAGCACTGATTACGAACGAATCGCCGCCGCTTATGCCGCGCTCGGGCTGAGTACAAAGAATCTCTCTCCGTTTCTGCAAGATATGGCGCGTGCTTATGCACAGGCGCATCTAGTCCTGTGCCGTGCCGGCGCGACCACACTGGCAGAATTGACCGCAACCGGCCGGCCGGCGATCTTGATCCCTTACCCCTACGCCGCTGCCGACCATCAAACCACGAATGCACGGATTTTGGCGGAACAGGGGGCGGCTCTCCTCCTGCCGCAGAATGAAATCTCGTCTTATAACCTGGCGACCCTTGTGGGGAATCTCCTCAACGATCGCCCGACACTGTTGCGGATGGCACAAAGCGCGCACGCCCTCGGGCAACCCGCTGCCGTCGACAAGTTACTGGCCGAGTGCCACAGCATTGCCAGGAAAGGCTGAATATGTACGGAAAAATCCGCAAAATCCACTTTATCGGCATCGGCGGCATCGGTATGAGCGGTATTGCCGAAGTCCTTCTTAATCTCAATTACCAGATCTCCGGATCAGATCTCCGTGCAAGCGACATTACCCAGCGTCTTGGGGCGATGGGGGCGGAGATCTATCTCGGCCATGCCGCCAGCAACCTGCGCGATGTTGACGTTGTTGTCACCTCCAGTGCAGTTAAGATTGATAATGCCGAAGTCGCCGAGGCGCTTCGCCGCCTGATTCCGGTGATTCCCCGCGCTGAGATGCTCGCGGAACTGATGCGGATGAAGTATGGTATTGCTGTTGCCGGCACGCACGGCAAAACGACGACAACGAGTATGGTCGCTACGATCCTTTGTCATGGAGACCTTGATCCGACGGCGGTCATCGGTGGTCGGCTTGATGCCTTTGGTTCCAACGCCAAACTCGGTCAGGGGAAGTTCCTTGTTGCCGAGGCGGATGAATCAGATGGCTCCTTCCTCAAACTCTCGCCGACGATTGCAATAGTGACCAACATTGATGCCGACCACCTTGACTTCTATCGCGACCTAGAGGAAATCAAGGAGACCTTCGTCGAATTTATTAATAAAATCCCCTTTTATGGTCGCGCCATCCTGTGTCTCGACGACAAGAACATTCAAGGCATTATCCCCCAGATCCGCAAACGCTTCACCACCTACGGTTTCTCAGCCCAAGCCGACTTTCAGGCCAGCGAAGTCGAACACCGGGAGCTACAGACCTCCTTTGCCGTCGACTACTGCGGTGAACGCCTCGGGCGTATCTCCTTCCAGATGCCCGGCGACCACAACGTTCTCAACGCCCTGGCTGCCACCGCCGCGGCTATGGAGGTGGGTCTTGACTTTGCGGCGATCGCGGCCGGCTTTAAAAATTTTGGCGGGGTGCAGCGGCGTTTTCAGATCAAAGATGAAATTAACGGCATTATGGTTGTTGATGACTACGGGCACCACCCGGCAGAGATCAAGGCAACGCTCAATGCCGCCAGAAACGGCTGGGAGCGGCGGATTGTGACCGTCTTCCAACCCCATCGTTACAGCCGCACCGCTGCACTTTTCGATGATTTTACGACCGCATTTTATGAAACAGATCAATTGATCATCCTCGACATCTATGCTGCGGGAGAAGATGCAATTGACGGCATCAGCTCAGCAAAACTTGCTGCACAGGTCTCCGGGCACGGGCACAAAGATGTTCACTACCTTGCTGATCGCGACCAGGTTGTTGAACACCTCCTTGCCACCTGTCAAGAAGGGGACATTGTCATCACCATGGGGGCGGGAAATGTCTGGCAAGTCGGGGAGGAGTTCATCAAGAGACTGCACGTTGCTGTGCAGAAGCAGGAGAGGACATGAATCGGAACGAACTGCGAAAGATGAAAATAGCCGTCCTTTACGGCGGGGTCTCCTCGGAACGGGAGATTTCGCTGCGGACCGGGAGTGCCGTCCTGACAGCCCTGACCCGCTGTGGCTATAACGCTGTAGGCATCGATGCGGATCGCGATGTCGCCAGCAAGCTTGTTGCTGCCGGAGCAGAGATCGTTTTTATCGCACTGCACGGTCGCCACGGTGAAGACGGCACCATGCAGGGGCTATTGGAGATCCTCAGCCTCCCCTACACCGGCAGCGGCGTCCTTGCTTCGAGTATGGCCATGGATAAAGTGGCGACAAAGCGCTTGTTCCTGCAACAGGGAATATCCACCCCGGACTTTTGCGTTTATCATCAAGGCGACAATATTGAAAACTTCACGGCGCAGATCAAACACTGGCCGGTCATTGCCAAGCCTGTCCATGAAGGCTCGACTATCGGCGTCACAATTGCGCATAATCCCGAGGACTTAGCAGCGGGGCTCGAGGCGGGCCTGACTTATGATCGCACCATCCTTGTCGAGGAATTTATCCAAGGGGACGAGGCGACAGTGAGCGTGCTCAATGGCGTGGCCCTCCCGGTGATTCAGGTCGTGCCGAAGAGCGGCTTTTATGATTTTTCCTCGAAATATACGACCGGACAAACGGAATATCTCCTCCCCGCCCCCTTCTCCCGGGAGATTTATGCGGAACTCCAAGAGTCTGCTATCGCTGCCATCACCATCCTCGACTGTCTGGGCGCAGCCCGGGCAGATTTCATGATCAAAAATGGCAAGATCTACTGTCTAGAGGTTAATACGATTCCAGGGATGACAGAGACAAGTCTTCTCCCTAAAGCTGCGATGCAGGCCGGTATCGATTTTGATGAACTTGTGCAGCGTATTCTCGAAAGTGCCGGGACGGGGAAATAGGGGGTTAGCATGCACGATTTTAAACCAAAACGCTCTAATCAAGTCACGGCGACACGCTATACCCGGACAACAGTCAAGCCGAACCGTAAGCGTAAAGAAACAAAACCCCCTCGGGATTGGGGAATTTTTTTCTCCAGGATCTATCACCTCAGCAAGTGGCCCTCCCTTGCTTGTTGTGCGGTACTGGTTCTTGTTGTCCTTTTCCATGCCGGAAAATCGACGATTTGTGATTCAAATTTTTTTCGGGTCGCAAATATTGAGGTCATCAGTGAAGGACGAATCGAGGCTTCTATTGTCCGTGAACTCTCCGGTGTGCAAAACGGATTAAGCATGTTTGGTCTTGACCTCAAAAGCATCGGCACCAGGATTGAAAAAAATCCCTGGATTTCCAGCGCTGAAGTCGAGCGGGTATTCCCCCGGACCGTGACGATCAAAGTCACAGAATTTATCCCTGCAGCCATCATCAATCACGGCTGTCTTTATTATGTTGCACAGAATGGAACGGTCTTTAAGCCCCTTGAAATGGGTGAGAAAATTAATTTTCCCCTGTTGACCGGAATGGAACAAAAGGATATCTTAAAAAATCGTGAAGAGACGCGACTACTCCTTGCCGGCGCCATCCGCTTAGCGGAATCGTTACAATCACGTAAAGCGTTCAACCTGCAAAAACTCTCAGAAATTCGCATAGACCCCTTGCAAGGGTATGAACTGATGACGTTGCAAGGCGGAGTTCCGGTGAAAATCGGTTTTGACAACTTTGAACCCAAGCTGGCGCGACTGGATCGAATCTTTGCTGAAATTGAATCACGCTTGTCGGTGACGCAATATATTGACCTTAATTCTGCCGATCGTGTCATCGTTAAACTCGATCCGATCGTGATCCAAAGTAAACAGGAAAAAAGTTAAATTTTAAATCATACTCAAGGGGCATGTTATGAGCAGTAGACAGGAGAATCTTGTTGTCGGTCTCGACATCGGCACGACAAAAATATGTGCAATTGTCGGCAACCTGACCGAGGAGGGCCTCGATATTGTCGGAATCGGGACATCACCGTCACGAGGGTTGCGTAAGGGGGTGGTCATTAATATTGACGCTACCGTCGATGCGATTCAAAAAGCCCTAAAAGAAGCCGAACGCATGGCTGGTTGCGAAATCAGCTCTGTCTTTGCCGGAATCGCTGGTGGACATATCAAAGGATTGAACTCGCAGGGGATCATCGCTATCAAAAATCGCGAGGTCACCCAGGATGATGTCCGCCGCGTCATTGATGCCGCCAAAGCTATCGCAATACCGATGGATCGGGAAGTGCTTCATATTCTTCCCCAGGAATATATAATTGATGATCAAGATGGCATTAAAGAACCATTGGGAATGAGTGGCGTGCGCCTGGAGGCGCGTGTCCATATTGTCACCGGAGCGGTTGCCAGTGCTCAAAATATTATTAAATGCTGTACGCGGGCCGGCGTCGATGTCGCGGATATCGTCCTCGAGCAACTCGCTTCCTCCGAAGCGGTATTAGCCCCTGACGAAAAAGAACTCGGTGTTGCCCTCATCGACATCGGGGGGGGGACCACAGATATTGCCATCTATGTAGACGGTGCGATTAAACATACAGCTGTCCTCGCCTTGGGGGGAAACCATCTCACCAACGATATAGCTGTCGGACTACGGACCCCGATGGCGGAGGCGGAGCGAATCAAACACAAATACGGCTGCTGCCTGACATCATTAGTCGGCAAGGACGAGACGATTGAAGTCCCTTCTGTGGGAGGACGACAGCCGCGCATCCTGTCACGGCAGCTCCTTGCTGAAATTCTTGAGCCACGCGTTGAAGAGATTTTTGCTCTGGTTCACCGGGAATTGGCACGGAGTGGCTATGAAAGTGTCATTGCTTCTGGGATTGTCCTCACCGGTGGGACAGCAATCCTGCCAGGGATGCCCGAACTTGCCGAACAAATCTTCAATCTTCCGGTACGCCGCGGCGTCCCGCAGGGAATTGGCGGACTTGTTGACGTTGTCAACTCTCCAGTCTATGCCACTGGGGTCGGTCTCGTCAAATACGGCTCACGCAACATGGAAGTTCGCACTTTTTCCAAAGGGCAAAAGAATGTCTTTGAACGGGTGACCCAACGCATGAAGGAGTGGTTTGGCGAGTTTTTCTGATTTTTTCTAAGTGTGATTTAACTCATTAACGTACGGGCAACAAGCGCCCAGAACCCTGTAGGGAGGGAATATGTTCGAATTTGATGAAAATATCGATCAGTCAGCAAGAATCAAAGTGATCGGCGTCGGCGGTGGCGGTGGTAATGCTATCAATACAATGATCAAAACTGGTATTGATGGCGTGGAATTTATTGTTGCTAACACAGATGCGCAGGCCCTGAGGGCGAATACAGCATCACTTAAAATCCAACTCGGTGCAAAGCTTACGAAAGGTCTTGGCGCAGGTGCCAATCCTGAAGTAGGGAAGGAAGCAGCCCTGGAAGATCGCGATCGTATTGCTTCCATCCTTAATGGTGCAGATATGGTCTTTGTGGCAGTCGGACTTGGCGGTGGAACCGGAACGGGCGCCGCGCCGGTCATCGCTCAAGCGGCGAGAGAAGTAGGGGCCTTGACAGTGGGTGTTGTGACCAAGCCCTTTAGTCGCGAAGGCAAGTTACGTATGCAGAAAGCAGAAGACGGCGTCATCGCCCTCAAAGAGGTCGTCGATTGCCTTCTGGTAATCCCCAACGACCGATTAATCGGGCTCGCAGGAAAATCGATGAGTGTTGTCGACGCCTTCCGCCCAGCCGATGATGTTCTGCGTCAAGCAGTCCAGGGGATTTCTGATCTCATTACTACGCAAGGGATGATCAATGTCGACTTTGCCGACGTCAAGGCGGTCATGAGTGATCGTGGCATGGCGATGATGGGGATCGGTATCGCTGAGGGAGAAAAGCGCGCCACTGAGGCAGCTATGCAGGCGATTAGCAGCCCCCTTCTCGAAGAAATTGATATCTCCGGGGCGAAGGGAGTGTTGGTCAATATTTGCGGTTCATCGAGTATGACCATGGATGATTTTGATGAAGTTTCCCGCATTATCCACGAAAAAGTCCATGAAGATGCCAACATCATAGTCGGTCTTGTCATTAATGAAGAGATGGGACAGAAGATCAAAGTGACTGCTATTGCCACCGGATTTGGCTCGTCCTTTACAAAAAACAAGACCAACGAAGAGCAACAAAAGACAAGGCACAATATTAATATTGTGCCTCCGGTAGGGACACATACCAATCGCGAAATACCGACGTTCATCCGCTTGGAGAAGCAAAAGAGTCTTCCTGCCGGGATTCGCCTTGATTTGAATGATACGATTGAAGAATATGAAATTCCCACTTTTTTACGTAAGCGTGTAGACTAACGATTCTAGATTTAAACCCCAACAACAAAAGAAGGGACATGCGCACGCATGTCCCTTCTTTTGTTTCTAACAATAAGATCGTAATTATTTCCAGACAAAAAAAAGCCCACCTCTTGCAAGGTGGGCTTTTCTCAATAAATTTCGGCGGCGACCTACTTTCCCACACGGCTTCCCATGCAGTATCATCAGCGCAGTAGGGCTTAACTTCTGTGTTCGGGATGGGAACAAAAAACTGTAATTCTTACGTTTTCGGACAATTGCTGTAGACAGATACATGCGATGCTTCTTTGGCAATCTCTCTTTATCGCTTTTGGAAGTCGGGGGGAAGCGAACTTCCCCCCTTCCTCACTAAAACTTTTTATGGTCAAGCCTCACGGTCGATTAGTACCGGTTAGCTGAACACATTACTGTGCTTACACACCCGGCCTATCTACGTTGTAGTCTCCAACGGACCTTTAGGGGATTGCTCCCAGGGAGATCTCATCTTGAAGGGGGCTTCCCGCTTAGATGCTTTCAGCGGTTATCCTTTCCGAACATGGCTACCCTGCCATTGCCACTGGCGTGACAACAGGAACACTAGTGGTTCGTCCATCCCGGTCCTCTCGTACTAAGGACAGATCTTCTCAAATCTCCTGCGCCCACGGCAGATAGGGACCAAACTGTCTCACGACGTTTTAAACCCAGCTCGCGTACCGCTTTAATTGGCGAACAGCCAAACCCTTGGGACCGACTTCAGCCCCAGGATGCGATGAGCCGACATCGAGGTGCCAAACCTCCCCGTCGATGTGAACTCTTGGGGGAGATAAGCCTGTTATCCCCGGAGTACCTTTTATCCGTT